>NZ_JAHHPO010000261.1 GCF_024606365.1 Endozoicomonas sp. ONNA2 | reverse complement strand
CTCCTTGTTCATTGGCCGGGAAAAATACTTTTTTTCTGAAAGAATGAGAAACCTTTTTCAAACACTGTTGTCATAGTCTGGGTAAATAATCATGAGCAAGGTAGAGCACTATGAATGCAACAGGCTGTATGGAAAGTATCCGGCGTGCGTGTCCGGAAATAACGCCAGCGCGGCAGGAAACTATTGAAAATGCGGCGTTGAAAGCTGGTGTTATCTGCGCTGCAGGTGTGGGTGGTGGAATATCCGGGTATCTGGTCAAGTTGTGTACAGGCACTGGTCTTTTGAAAACAGTCGGTGGAGGTTTCGCAGCGGGCACGTGTCTCGCTTGCACGGGTTTCGTGGCTGAAGATGTATGCCTCCGGTGCCGGAATATATCGGTGTCAAGTGACGACAGCCCCAATCGTTTGCCGGTAGCGAATCAGCCTGGAAAAACCACGGTGCTTTTTTCTCTTCCCTCTATTATTCTGACAGAACCACCTTATGAAGAATCGCCCTTCAAGAAGATAAATTAGCCCGGATATTTCATAAACTGCCCTGAATCTCGCGCACGACCACATGTGGGAGTCAGGGCGACGCAGGATGCCAAGGCCCTGGACTTTGTCGCTCTAATGGATTTTGTGAGGGAGCGC
Source organism: Endozoicomonas sp. ONNA2 (assembly GCF_024606365.1). Lineage (GTDB taxonomy): Bacteria > Pseudomonadota > Gammaproteobacteria > Pseudomonadales > Endozoicomonadaceae > Endozoicomonas. Next base: position 4,723 of record NZ_JAHHPO010000261.1, on the reverse strand, counting down.
AGGAACTCGGTCGACTGGGCAAAACTTCCTCAGAGCGGCAAAGCACAAGCGAGAACAGGTGGTGCGAGAATATTAGAGTATATTTGCCGAACCCTTTTGGTGAATTTATCCGTATAGCCTGATAATAGCTATAGATAATAAGGCAAAGGGTTCGCCATGAAAAAAAATGGAGTCAGGTTCTACACTCTGAGTCAGTTCCACGTTTCTATCCTGCTGGCTTTTTTAATACCCCTGTTTTCCATACAGAGTTTCGCCCAGAATGCCGGGACTAAACAGGATTATCCGGTCTGGGAGCTGTGGCGGGCGGTTGGACATGCAACATTGAAATGGGGTTTCTGGGATATTTATGATGCTCAGTTGAAAACGCCCTCTGGCCTTTATGACGTTGCTGACCCCGCTGCCTCCGATGTGGCTCTGGTTATCGACTATCGAAGAAAGATCAGTAAAAAACGGTTACTTGCGGCCACAGACCAGCAGTGGGCTCACCTCGGGGTTTCCCGGGAGAACAGAAAGCGCTGGATTCAGCAACTCAGCAAAATATGGAAGGGCGTTCGTGCCGGTGACCGTCTGGTGTTTGTGCTGTCGGCATCCGGTGGCCGTTTTTATTTTGGTCGCTATTTTCTGGGCAAGGTTGACGATGTACAGCTGGCCAGAACCTTTATGGATATCTGGCTTTCCGACAGTACCGCCTACCCGGAACTGCGGCAGCAGCTGATCGGGCGATAAGCCGTAAACGCACATTCAAAAGTTACTGATTGCTCTGTCGATGATAGCTAATGAATGATTCATTAGTTTATTTGCCATGAACAATAAAACCGTTTTCTTTTATCTTGGTGTGGTCTTTTTTGGGCTCTCCGGGTTTGTCGATGCGGACGTTTTAACGGATATCTCAGACGCATCGATCCAGAAGCTGCTCCGGTCCCATCAGATCACCGGCACTCCTGAGCCCGATACACCTGTCGAGCCGTTTACCTCACCGGTGGTAAAGTTAGGAAAAAAATTATTTTTCAGTCCCGATTTAAGCCTCAGTGGCGCCGTGTCCTGTGCCAGTTGCCATCATCCCCAAACCGCTGGCGGTGATGGTCTGGCACTGCCCGTCGGTGTGATCGTCAACGACCACACGCTGTTCGGGCAAAAGCGGCTGGATGCCCTGAAAGGTTTATATCCGGACCAATACGAAGAGCTGCTGATCCCGAGAAACTCACCGACCGTATTTAACGCTTCGTTGTACAGGGAGAATTTATTCTGGGACGGGCGGTTGCAGTATCTTCAGGAAGAATTACCGCAAGCTGATATTACCTCACCTTCTTGTGCAGTTGGTCGTAATGGACGGCTGGTGCGTCTTGGCAATGGCTATTCCAATCTGCGACCAGAATGCTATGAGGAGAAAACCCTGTTGCAGGCACAGGCCCGGCTACCGATGGTCTCTCCCTTTGAAATGAAGGGCTTGCAAGATGCGCACTACAATCACCATGAACTCTATGAAGTTATCATGCAACGACTGCAGTCTAATCCCGAGTGGTGCAGCGTTTTCCGTCAGGCTTTTGCTGAAGCAGCCAGCTGCAAAGAGATAATCCATATCGACCGGATTACCGAGGCCTTATCCAGGTTTCAGGGGCACCTGGTGTTTATCGACAACGCTTTTTTTCGTTACGTAAAAGGTGAGGGTGATTTGACGCCGCTGGAAAAAGAGGGGCTGAAGCTCTTTTTTACGCCACAGGTTCGCCGTGGTGCCGGTTGCGCAGAGTGCCACAGTGGCAATAATCTGTCTGATGAGCAGTTTTATAATATTGGTGTTGCGCCTTACGGACGGGGAGCCAATGGGCGTGGTCTGGACTATGGACGTAAAAATTTCAATTTCAAGAAGATGCCCTATTCGTTCCGTACCCCAAGTCTGCTTAATGTTGCTTTGACCGGGCCTTATTTTCATAATGGCTCAGCAGGGTCACTTTACCAGGTTATAGAGGCTCATACGCTGCATTGGCAATTCCTCCAGATGGATGATAGAAAAAATAAGTCATCAATCGTTCGGACTATCCGCAGTATCGCCATGCAAGACCCGAATTACCGACGGTTGCCTTACCAATTGAAACCGTCCCAGATCGAGGCATTAATTGCTTTTCTTAAAACATTGACAGACTCCTGTGTGAATAAACGTCAGTGTATAGATTATCTGGTTGATCGGCAGCCTATTATTACGGGGCTGGAAAAAACAGGGGGTGTAAAGCAATCGCTGCCGCCTTTGGTTCAAGCGCCAGAATTATCAGGTGAACGGGTGGTTGCATCACCTCTCGTTTATAACTGTGCAAGAAACGCTGCAGCTGTGCAATCGGCTGCTGCCGTTGCCACGCCATTCACAAATATCACTCAGTCCAGCGGTCTGGACCATCAGCGGGTTATTGGTCTGGTCAAGCCCGGATGGTTAATGGATATCATGAACTGGTCTGGCGTGTCGGCCTTTGATATTGATAACAATTGCCTGGATGATTTGATTTTTAATGATAATCAGGGAAATGTCATCGTTTACTATCAGCAGCCATCCGGTGGGTTCCGAAAAGCGATGCTGGAGTTTCCCGATATCAACACAACGGGTGCCATTACTCCGCTGGTGGCGGATATTGATGGTGACTACAAGCCCGACCTCTTTCTCGGCAACAGTGGCAGTCATTTTCCCCAGATTATTTTCAATATGGTCGAATCGCCATCATCCATGGTGCTGAGCAATGTTCAGGGTCCGACGTTAAACGCCAGTTTTGGTGATCTTGATCAGGATGGGCGCCTGGACATGGTGATGGCTTTCTGGCGTACCTACAAGTCTGCGCGACAGCCACAGGTCTGGCGTAATCATGGCTATCGTAACCTGCGGCCGGAGGGGATCGCCTATCCCGGTCTGAGGCACAGCTATGGAGAATTATTGCGTGGGGATGGCGTGATACACCAGCATCATGAGCTGCCGTTGTTTGGCGATAGTGATTTTACCTTTACCCCCAATATGGTCGATTTTGATAATAATGGTACCCCGGATGTGTTGTTGACAGCGGATTTTTTTACTTCGCAACTCTGGCAGTCAACCTCTGAAGGCTTAACAGATATCACGGATATCAATGTCATTAATGGCAGTTTTGGCATGGGGGCAGCCATCGCCGATTTTGACAATGATGGTGACATGGATTGGTTTGAGAGTAGTATTTACGGCTCAGGGCGAGAGAAATATACCGGAAACCGCCTCTATGAAAATATCGGCAATTTTAACGTCCGGGAATCGACCGAAAAAACAGGTTTGCAAAACGGGGGCTGGGGCTGGGGCAGTTGTGCTGCTGATTTCAATAATGATGGTTTGCTGGATATTTTTCATGCCACCGGTTATGGCGCCTTGCCAGAAACTGCTGTTTTTAATTCCGGGCTGGAGAAACAGCAGAACCTTCAGTTTTTGCAAAGCCATGATGCATTTCATAACTCCAGACCAAGGCTGTTTATTAACCAGGGTGGTATGACATTTTCAGACGAGTCTGCTGCCTGGGGCTTAACCGGGGTTAATGATGGCCGTGGCATTGTCTGTTTCGATTATCAGCAAGATGGTGATATTGATATTGTCATCAGCAACTGGGAAGGCATGCCAACGTTCTATCGCAACAACAATACGGACAACAATGACTGGCTATCGGTAAAGCTGGTAGGGTTACCTGGCAACACCGAGGCGTTGGGGGCAAAACTCTATCTTCATACTGATCAGGGGATACAGTACCGGGAAATGCGTTTTGAGAACAACTACGTATCGGCCAACCCCAGGCAGTCTCACTTTGGTCTGGGGCGGGATAGAAAGATTGAAAAATTGGTGATTGAGTGGCCTGCACCTGACCGGCAATCAACAATAATAACCACACCGGACAAAAATCAACGACTGGTTATTTATCATCCGTCCATAGAACAAGACTGAAACATGCCTTTTGCCCGGGGGAAATGGCTGTTGAAGTGGGGAGCGTTCAGTAAGATGTCGGCATCCAGGGTAATATTCAGGAACTCCACCAACATCACCGCAGTCAGCCCCCAGATCAGATACTCCCCGTAGTAGAAGGATGGCATCATGTAGTCCTGATTGCGTAGTTTCCAGTGGTTGAACGTCAGGTTGTCCTTGTCCAGAAAGTAGCTTAACGGGACTTTGAAAATACGATCCAGCTCTGCCATATTGGCCCTGAGTGGCGTATCTGCTTCCATAATCCCGACAATAGGGGTGACCTCCAGACCAAAGCGTGAGACCACCGAGCCGGTCTGGCCAATGATTCTTACCGCCTCTGGAGGGAGGGCAATCTCCTCAAAGGATTCCCTTAATGCCGTATGGATCAGGTCTCTGTCGGACAAGTCCCGCTTGCCGCCCGGAAACGCCACCTCGCCGCTGTGCGTGTTCATATGGGGGGCTCGCCGGGTAAACACCAGCTCCGGTTCCGATGCATTGGTAATGGGTATCAGGACTGCAGCTTCTGGCAGTTGGGCATCTATTGTTCTGGGCTGGTGGTTTTGCAGCCGTTCTTCTACCTGGTGCAACATCATGGTGACTTTAGAGGCATCCTTGCAAGGGACTTGAATTTATCATAAGTAGCTCAGGCGGATTTATCCAGTGTTCTCGGGGTTTATTAATATTTCGTGCCTCTGACACTCCCCGCCCTGGCGGGCGAGGGTTCTTGATCGCTCAAGAACGTTTCTGTTTCACAGTCCGTAGCTCAGG
>NZ_JAHHPO010000260.1 GCF_024606365.1 Endozoicomonas sp. ONNA2 | reverse complement strand
CTTTTCGGGAAGCGGGCGGCGGCATTTTACCGGACTGAACAAAATGATGAAGTTATTCCGGGACAATTCCTGACAGGCCTCCCTCCTGAAATTGCATCATGGGTTAACCGCTTTTCCGGACTGCTGACAAGTCGGTGATACGCGAATTGGGGGAGAGGAATTTTTCTGGGGTTTTGATGTCTAAACAAAAGAAACATAAAACCCATTAACTGAAAAGGCATCGAAAGTGAATAGTGTGACAGGTGGTAATATAAATAATAGTAAAATTATTACTCCATCAGACGGCGAAACGCTCACGGAATTTCAAAAACGTCACCCGGCGAAATTCGGAGATTATCAGGTTCAAGTGTTGTCAGATTATGTCGAAAAGATGCATATTCCGAAATTTACCAAATATTGCGGAACTGATATTAATAATTTCGATTCACGTCGAGAAGCAGTAGATTCCGATCAGAAATTAATCGCCCCACAAATCAATGCTATCATCCATACCATGGGAAACGCGATAGAGCAATTAGACTATTATCGTTCCCCGGATTACGTTGAACCCAAGTATAACCTTGTTGAAGATCGAAATGAAGAAGCGAAAAAATTTGTAATTGAGGTGATGGAAGAGATTGATGATGATGTCCAGCGAGTTAAAAAACATATAATAAGATGGCGTTCATCTTCTGCACCAACCAATGCCAGTCAAGAAATCCCTCCCCAATGGGGGAGATTCCTTGTCTGATCCGTCTGCCTTGAGATCCTGTTGAGGCACTGTTTAGTATTAACAAGAGAAACACTGTGTGCTATCACGAAATCCAGTCTTTGATTCATTGATAGACAGAATCCTTCGCTCCCGATCTGTATGGCGTTGGGCATCAACTGTGAGCAACAATGAGAACCATTCTTTCTGCTTTTGCCCGCTATCTCGGTGAACTTGGTGAATTGCTGTATCTGGCCGGGCCGATTATGGGAGCCCAGCTGGCAACCACCGGTATGACTTTTGTGGATCCAGCATGGCCGGACAATATTCAGCTATGGATTTGGCGGCTATCGCCCTTGGCTCCAGTATCTGGGTGCCGGTCTACCTGTTAATCCGTGGCATTTTAATGGCGATCACACCCACGGTTGCTCATCTTTACGGTGCCCGTCAAACCGGCGAGATTGGTGATCAGGTGCGTCAGGGGCTTTGGGTTGCCTTGTTGATGAGCCTCTTGGCGGCTGGTTTTATTTACCAGTCTGATGATGTTGTGCTTCAATGGCTACTGGTTGAGCCCGCAATGGCGGATAAAACCCTTGAGTATCTAAAAGCCATGGCCTGGGGTATTCCGGCGATTTGCCTGTTCCAGGTGCTTGCTTGCTACTGCGAGGGAATCGGTAAAACCAGGCCCGGCATGGTGTTCAGTTTCATTGCCCTGGTCCTGAATATACCACTGAACTATGTCCTCATTTATGGCAAGTTCGGGTTCCCGGAGCTTGGCGGTGTCGGCTGTGGTTATGCGACAGCTGTTTGTTTCTGGGCCATGTTCCTGATGATGGCGGGTTACACCATACCGGGTCAGCAGCATCGTAAAATTGGCCTGTTTGACCCTTGGGATTTGCCCGCTCCACGCATTATTTCCAGTCAGTTAACGCTGGGTGTGCCCATTGGCCTGGCCATATTCTTTGAAGCCAGTATTTTCTCGGTGGTGGCCCTGCTGATTGGCAAGTTAGGGGCCACCGTGGTTGCAGGGCATCAGATTGCCCTTAATTTTACGTCTTTGGTGTTTATGGTGCCGCTGAGCCTGTCGATGGGGTTGACCATTCGTGTCGGGCAGGCACTGGGTGCCGGTAACACCGCACAGGCCGCCTACGCCAGTTATGCCGGTATTGCGACGACGCTGGTCAGCGCCACCGTCAGTGCTGGCGTTATGTTGTTCCTGCCAGGTATGGTGACCTCGATCTATACACAGAATTCAGAGGTCGCCATTCTGGCTGCCCAGCTGCTGGTTTATGGGGCATTGTTCCAATACGCCGATGGCATTCAGATTGCGGCCAATGGTGCGCTTCGTGGCTATAAAGATACCCGGGTACCCATGGCGATGGTTCTGTTTGCCTGCTGGGTCGTGGCGTTACCCCTGGGCTACACTCTCGCGCTGACCGACTGGATTGTTGAGCCAATGGGGCCCCATGGCTTATGGATTGGTCTGGTGACAGCATTGACCATGGGCGCAGTCCTTTTGGCCTTGCGTCTGCGTGCCATTATTTGTCGGCATTGGTGATCGGTTTCTGACCCCGTGCTGATGCCCGTGGCCTGACATCTGGTGTCTATTGTGAGCTTGGTTGATATAACCGTCCGATCGAAATTTGTCAGGAGGTTTCAAATGAATAATATCGCAGAACGTTCCCCATTGTTTCAGGTAAATGTTCCAGGCATGGAAGTAAGTGGTGCCGATATAGGCATGTGCATACCCGGAGCCGTCGCTGGTACTTGTATTTTTGGAGTGGCTGGATTTTCTTGTGGAGCAATAAACAGTATATATTCCGGTGCAGCAATTGGAGCTGCAAAAGCAGCGGGTGGAGCCACCACATTTATGGCAATGGCTGAAAGAAGTATCACGCATTGTGCTACTGATGCTATTTATTCAGGAGGTGCATGTGCAATGACCGGATTTAAGGAAGGTGCTATTGCTGGTACAACCATCGGTTTCTTCAGTATTCACTATCCACGTTTAACTGGACAAAGCTTTCCAGATGTTAAATTGGACCTTTCACTAATGCCCAAAATACAGATTATTGAACGTGTCTAGGAGGCTGTCCGAGAATAGCGCCCGACTGGGCGTCCCCGTAGCGAGGATTGCGAGAAATTGAGGCTAAAAATTGCTGATTCTGAGGAG
>NZ_JAHHPO010000259.1 GCF_024606365.1 Endozoicomonas sp. ONNA2 | reverse complement strand
CGACCCTTCGACAAGCTCAGGGTGAACGGAAATCGGGAACTTATTAAAAGACAATACCTTGGCAACGTCATCAGACAAGACTGCCCGGTGAGCTGACATGGAAGACCGTCAAACCCTGCCTGATCATTCTGACCAGAAAACACCTGCCAACAATGTCCCTGCACGATGGGCAAATAGTGATAACGCCGGAATGTCAATGGCCATGCCCGATGGTGAATATGCCATTGACGGCTCACCCGAAGATGTCCGAATGGAGGTCCGTGGTCCGGACTTTGTGGTGATTTTTCCCGATGGTTCCGAACACACGCTGTTGATGGCGGGGATAATCACAGCCACCGGGCAGGGGCTTCACCTCCGGTTTGCTAATGGTGAACTATTGACCGGTGACCAGTTTATGGCCCGGGCCAGCTATCAGGGATCCACGGATTTTCAGCACCCCATGCCCCCCGGCGATCATCAGGATTCGGACACCCTGCTGCCGGAAATCCACGAACCGCCAGACGAGTTGCCAGAATTTATAGCAGAGCAATCCGAGCACGCCCACGCTCCCATGCCCACCAGACAGGCTGACCCGGTTGCGGGGGCAGAGTCATTCAGTGAAGATTTTTCCGAGGCCATGGAGCAGCTCCAGAATGATATGGAGGGGAAAGCCCAGGAGGAGCAGGATTACCTGTCGGAATTTCAGAAGGCACTGGCAGAGATCACCAATGAGCTGGAGGCCACGGCTGATCTGGATGTCACAGAAAGTATTGTGGTGCCACCCAGCGACGTGGCGCCGGAGACCGATCCCTTTGTTGGTTTGCCAGAGGCGACCACCGATGTCACCATCAATGATGGCAGTGGGGGGGTGGGGGCTACATTTACCGTGGCCCTTAACAATCTTGGTGCCGTTTCCAGTACTGGTAATTATATAGGTGGGGGAGGCTCAGCTGATTCCGCCACTGATGCCGATGTTAACCTGCAGCTGGATAATGAAGTCATTGACTACACAAACGATAGTAACGGGGTTTCCGTCCAGGGGGATAACCCGGTTTATTTCTCTTCTGACACCATCTCCCGGAAGTTAACCATCGACAGTGCCGGAATCGGTGAAACCGTAAAGACAGTTAAACTCTATGGTCTGCCCTCTGGCTGGGAAGTTGAAGATGCAACTCTGATTGCGGCTGCGGATGGCAAACCAGAGCACTGGTTAATCCAGACTAAAGATTTTGTGATCACCCATCCCGTCAACTCTGATGGGATGGCCTCCAGTTTCGGACTGGTTTTTGATATTGAGTTCAAAGACGGCGAGGACGGGCTTGCTCGCCCGCCGGAAGTATTTCGCCTGCCGGCTTATGCTGCTCCCGTCAATAGCGTTGAAGATCTGCAGATTGAGGTGAATGGCGAATCAGTACTGGTGTTTAACTTGTTACACAATGACGATGTCATCCGTACCGGCAGTGGTGACGATGTCATTGATGCCGGTGTCGGTAATGACCAGGTGGATGCCGGGAGCGGCAATGATATCGTCAAGGGGGGAGTCGGTAAAGATGATCTCGACGGAGGAGATGGTACTGATACCGTGGATTTCAGTGGCAGTGTGAATGATCAAATCACGGGCGGCGTTACCGCCAGTCTGACTGATCAGAAAGCCTCTGACGGTTATGGCTTTGAAGATACATTAACCAACTTTGAAAATATTATCGGGACACACTTTGCCGATGAACTCACCGGAGACCGGTCTGCTAACACCCTGGGAGGCGGTGGTGGCGATGACATTCTCAATGGTAATGCCGGAGATGACCAGCTGTTTGGTGGTGATGGCAAAGATACCCTCTATGGTGAGGTTGGCGATGATCAGCTGCATGGTGGTATTGGCAACGATACCCTGAATGGTAACGCCGGGGAGGATCAGCTATCCGGTGGTTATGGGGATGATATCCTCAATGGTGGTGACGACGATGACCGGTTATCCGGCGGCTTTGGTCTGGATACGCTCGATGGTGGCGACGGTAGTGATACTGCTGATTACAGTGACCGGGATGAGGCGATCATCGCTAACCTTGACCCGAATGCGGGCCGTGTGACCAATGGCAATGACAGTGATATCGATACCCTTATCAGTATCGAAAATCTGATCGGTACTCTCAGAAATGATCAACTGGTCGGGAATGCCAGCAATAACTACTTGGAAGGCGGTGGTGACAGCGATATTCTCAATGGGCTCGGGGGGGATGATGAGCTGGTTGGCGGCATCGGTAACGATACCCTTATCGGTGGTGAGGGTAATGATATCCTGAATGGCGGTGACCAGACCGATACGGCGGATTACTCACTGCAGGTCAATAGCGGCATCACGGTTGAGCTAACCAATGGTGCCGCCTCCGTGGCAGATGGCTATGGATATACCGATACCCTGACCGGTATTGAAAATATAATCGGCTCCCAGGAAAACGACACCTTTAGCGGGGATAGCAAGAATAACCGGTTTGATGGTCAGAACGGCATGGATACGGTTCACTTTGACCGCACTGATATAACCACAGGAGTTACCGCCAGCCTGGCTGATGGTGAGGCGTCCTATTTTTTTAACGGTGTTAGCAGTAACGATGAGCTGGTCAATATTGAGAACCTGACCGGCAGCGACCATAACGACCAACTGTCCGGTGACGACGGCGTCAATACCCTGTCCGGTGGCAGTGGTGATGATACCCTCAATGGTGAGGGCGGGGACGATACGCTCTCTGGTGATGCCGGTAATGACACCTTTCTCGGCAGTTCCGGTAGCGATACCTTCGATGGGGGTGATGATACTGACCTGGCAGATTACAGTAATCATCAATCGGGGATCATTGCAAACCTGACCACTGGTGCAGTGACCAGTGGTGAAGCCGGAAAAACTGACACCCTGACTTCGATTGAAAACCTGACCGGCACAGAAAATGATGATGTGATTACCGGTGACACGGTGGCTAATACGCTAACGGGCATGGCAGGGAATGACACCATATCCGGAGGGGAGGGCAATGATAAACTCTACGGTAATGCCGGTAATGACACCCTCGCCGGGGGGATAGGCAATGATGAATTGTATGGGGGAGAGGGGACGGATATTGCTGATTACTCCTACCTGACCAGCGGGCGCTCCTTCAACCTGAACAACTTCACCAATCAGGGCATCATGACTCTTGCCCCGGGTGATGAAGACAAACTGTACAGTATCGAAGGTATTATTGGCACTCAGGGTGATGACACCCTGATTGGTAACGCCGACAGTAATATTCTGGATGGCCATGATGGCACGGATACTGTTGATTTCAGTCAAATGGATATTAATGGTGGTGTCCTGGCAAATCTCTCTATAAAACAGGCTACTTACACACTCTCCGACGGCACCACCAGTAATGACCGGCTATACAACATTGAAAATCTACAGGGTACCAGCGGTCAGGATACCCTTACTGGTGATAGTGGCAGTAATACTCTGGAGGGTGGTGCTGGTAACGATACCCTTAATGGTGGCGGCGGTGATGATATCCTTAACGGTGGTTTTGGTATTGATACCGCCATTTTCGATTTTTCTACCCAGGGTATCACCGTGACTTTGGAGGATGACAGTACCGGTGTTGTTACTTATAAAGATGGCTCTAATGCTGCAACTTTGTCGTCTATTGAAAATATCTATGGAAGTAATTTTGCTGATACGTTAACCGGCAATAAGACTGAAAACGATCTGTACGGTCTTGATGGAGACGATATTCTCATAGGCGGCATTGGCCATGATGACCTGTACGGGGGTAATGGTTCCGATACCTTATACGGCGGTGACTGGTTCGATCGTCTCTTTGGTGGTGAGGGTGATGACACTTTCTATGGTGGCAACGGTATCGACTGGTACTATGGCGGAACTGCTGATTCAAACAGTCTTGCGCCAGTGGGTGAGGGCGGCTTTGATACGGTTGATTTTTCAGACCATGTTTCGGGTGACTCTCAAGGCGTTGTCGTAGATTTTACTCAGGCAGGTTCATTCAAGATCCGAAATAATGGTGAGGGGAACGCCGAAGAGATGTTTGCCATTGAGCGGGTGATCGGGACGGATTACAGCGATACCCTCACGGGTGACACCGGACGGCATATTCATGGGGGAGCCGGTGACGATATCCTGAATATGGATTTTTCTGATCTGACTGCAGGCACAGTCGTCGATGGCGGCAGCGGCTCAGATACCCTGTTCAGCACCAGCAATGGCACCTTTGACCTGAGCAACTTTGCCTCATTGATTGATGATGTGGAAGTGATCAACTTTGGAGAAAATAATGGCAGCGATAATATTACCGTATCCCTGAGTGATGTCGTTGACCTCAGCGAAACCAATAATCTGGAAATAGCCGTGAAGTCCGGTGATACCGTTACAGTGGATGGTAATACAGCTGTTGATGGTACTGATGACAGTTACACCGATGGAACCTATACGATCACTGTAAACTACTATGTCTGATAAATCTGCCTCCTGATCAGACAACTCAGAGCCAAAAGTCAACGGACGACTTATGCAACCAGATAACCTCCGGCCAGCACCGGGCAACCTTGAAGAGAGCGTTTTACAGTTAGCCAGATTGCAGGGCATTGAGCTTCCTTCCGATTATGCCCGGTCCATCACACCCAAACCTTTTGATGTAAAACATCTGCCACATCTGGCTGATACCCGCAGACTGTACCACCAGCGCCAGCGAATCAAACTGGAAGCTCTGAACGACGATGACTACCCGTGCCTGCTGCAAATGAAAGGAAAACAGTTCTACCTTGTGCTGGAACGACAGGGCAGCAACTTCCGGATTATGGCACCCGATGGTGAGCAGCACTGGCTAACAGAACAGCAATTACAGCCTGATTACTCCGGCATTATCCATCAACTCAGCCGTGATCCCGCCAAACGCAGTGACAAAGAACGCCCCGCCGACAGCCACTGGCTGAAACAGCAGATCGGCAGACTGTGGCCACAATACCTGCAGGTGCTGCTGATCACCCTGCTGATCAACCTGCTGACCCTGGCACTGCCGATTTTTACCCATTTTGTCTTTGGCAAGGTGCTGCCGGGGCAGGCCATGGATACCATGCTGACCATCAGCATCGGCATGGGGTTTGTCCTGTTCCTGGACTTTGTGCTGCGCTGGCTACGCAGCTACTTCCTGGATGATGCCTGCCGTGCCATTACCCGTCAGGCCGAGACCAGCCTGTTGGAGAAGGTGTTAACCCTGGAAAAACATCAATTGCAGGTCTCCACTGCGAAAATCACCCAGGTGATCCGGGACTTTGCCCGAATCCGGGAGAGTATTTCCAGCTCGGTCATGTTATCCGTTCTGGATATTCCCTTCTTTATTCTTTTTTCCCTGGCGATCGGCTGGATTGGCGGCCCACTGGTCTGGATTCCCATCACCGTTGCCACCGTGCTGATTGCCCTGTCGCTGATCAGCTATCGCCTTGCCAGAGCTCATATTGCCGCCAATATCCGCACAGCCCATGATAAAAATGCCTTTCTCAATGAAACCATCGGGGGGTTGGATACCATTCGCGCCATGGCTACAACGCCTGGCATACTGGCTCGCTGGCGGGTACTGGTCGCCGGTGCCAGCAGCCGTGAATTCCAGAGCAAGCAGACAGGGGCGTTGGCCAGTGCCCTGGTCGCCAGTGCCACTCAGAGCGTGGTCTTTTTTATGCTGGTGGTGGGTGTGCTGCTGATCCGGGATGGCTTACTGGCTCCGGGCAGCCTCTTTGCCTGTATCATTCTGGGCAGCCGTGCCATTGCCCCCATGGCCAATCTGTCCATGGCACTTAACCGGATCAGCCAGGCCCGTCAGTCCCTGCAGGAAATACAACAGTTGTTCACCAATGAAGCGTCAGTGGAAAAAGCCGACTTGCCCGGGCAGCCAGTCACCACAGTGACAGGTGAAGTAGTGGTGGAAAACCTCAGCTTTTGTTACCCGGGTGCCCTGACACCGATATTGGACAGCGTCAGCTTTACTCTTAAGCCCGGCGAACGGGTAGCACTGCTCGGTGCTTCCGGTGCCGGAAAAAGTACCCTGATTGACCTGTTACAAGGCAACCAGCAAGCGGATCAAGGGCAGATTACCGTTAACCGGTTTCCCCTGAACCAGCTCAATCTTAAGGATTATCGCCGTTGCCTTGGGGTCGCCCGACAACAACCCATCCTGTTTTCCGGCTCCATCCGCAGTAACCTGCTGATGGGTTGCCCGGGGGCAACCAACGAGGCTCTGGATCGGGTTTGCACCCTCACGGGCCTGAATAAATTTATCCGTCAGTGCCCTGGTGGTTACGACTATCCGGTGACCGAACAGGGTAATAACCTGTCTGTCGGCCAGCAGCAGGCCATTGGTCTGGCCAGGGCTCTGCTTCATGGTGGTGATCTATTGATCCTGGATGAGCCCACCAGTGCTTTTGATAATTACCATGAAGCGCTGTTCTGTCAGCAATTGCCCGGTTTTCTCAAGCCGGGGCAAACCCTGTTGCTGATTACCCATCGTTCCAGTCTGCTGCAACTGGTCGATCGCATTATCGTATTGGCCGATGGCAAGATTGTGGCTGACGGTCCCAGGGAGGAGGTGCTGGCCACTATGGCCAGCCATAAGCGGACAGGCTGATGGTGCCCATTGAATATTCTCGCCAGGCTAATTACGACCGTTATTCAATAGATACTATTTGTTGTTGTTCCGACGAAGGGAGTGTCGGTAAAGACGATGAATACCACGCAACAACCGAAGGGCCAGGCTGTTCTGCTTTTTCTGAATCGCTTCGATCTGCGCTTGATTTTCCTGGATGATTCGGGCTTCGCTGGTCTGAACGGTCTCCACCAGTGAATCCACCTGCCTCCGGTTATGGTGACGACCCAGTCGGCATAACCGGCGAACATAGCGAGTCAGGAACCCGCACACCCTGCGCACGAGGGATTGTTCCAGAGTATGGGCGACTTGCGCTACCTGATCCGCTGTGGCCGACTGCAGTGAATCTGGCAGTTGCTGGATTTGGTCAAGAATGGCATCAAGGGTACGATTACCCTGTTCCCCGTGTTCCCGGGCCAGCATCTGTAAGTCAAACATCTTATTCCCCAGACTGGTTGCCTGGCTCTGGTAAACCTGCTGGTTTTCCAGCTGCTGCTCAGTGAGTACCCGTTGGGCTTCCAGCTCAGCCGTCATCCGTTGTCCCAGTTGCACCAGCTGTTCCCCACGGGATTGTACGGCGGCGCACAGTGACTCCATAGTCTGCTGGTTTAATAATTGCCGGATCGCTTCTGACTGCTGCCGGTAACTGTCAGTCATGGTTTCCATGAGCGACAACTGGCGTTCTTCCAGCGCCATCAGCTGGTCCAGTCGGCTAACAATATTATCTGCTTCGAGCTTTCCGCCTTCCTGAGCGCCAGGCTTGGGGCTAACGACATTTCCACCCTGGTTGGCATTGTCAGAAATGGCAAACTCAATCAGCCAGTCGGAATAGGTTTTGGCAAACAGCGCGCTGGCGCGATTAACATTCATGGCCAGGGCACTGATCACAATGGAGCCAGACAGGCCCGCCAGCGAGGTGCCAAAAGCGATACCCATACCGGACAGTGGCTCCTCCAGTTGCTGGATAAGAATGACCAGCATTTGCGCGAGATCTTCCTCTCCGGACAGGCCAGCAGCGAGAAAACCAATCAGGCCGGTAATGGAACCCACTGTGGCAAACAGGCCGATAAAGGTACCAATCAGGCCAAGATAGATCAGCAAATTGCTGAAATAGCTCATCAGGTTTCGCCGCTCAACAACCCCGTTTTTGACCATATCAATCAGGCTACGGGCGATGGATGGCTTCAGGCCCTGAACCATAACACCGGACTGATCAAATTCAATACTGCTTTCCAGCCGCTGGTACAGTTCGCTGGTCATATAGGTTTTACCCTGATATTGCCTTAACGCTATCCCATCCCTGCGTACCGATAACAGATTGTCCAGATCACACAGCACGGTAAAATCCCATTTCAAACGGTAGAAATTCCGGCAACAGAGAAAAACGCCCAGCAGAAAAGAGGTTAAAATCACCGTACTCAACACCCGATTAACCGCCATAATTTCCAGTAATACATCGCCATTGACCATTAGCAAAATCAGCGTGATCACCAGTATGGCCATGATCCTGCGCAGGTAAACCTTAATGATTTCGTCGGCTTTTAGCTTAATGATCCGCTCTGATCCGCTCATCAATTGTCTCTCCTGTCCACCTGCTGGCTATCCCTGTCGAACTTGTTGAATCACCGCATTCTGATACAGCAGGAGATTCAGCACGATGTTGTAATAAGCAAAATGGAGACGGACATCCTCAATCCGTGCCCGATGCAAATCTTGCTGCGCCGTGGAGATATCCAGCAGGCTCTGCTGGCCCAGTTCAAACTCCTGCCGATACAGGTCAACCACCTCTGTACTTACTTCCAGGTACTCCTTGTTAGTCGCTTTCTCTTCTTTGACTCGCTGCAGGGTCCGCCAATGTTCACGGACATCCCGTTCAAGATTTTTCAGATACTCTTCCCGCTGGAATTGGGAGCGCTGTAATAACAGCTCACTTTCCCGCCTCTGTTGCCGGGCGATGGACCCATCCCAGAGGTCATAAGACAGTACGACCATTACTTGCTGTTCTGTGGACCAGTCATTCTGGGTCTGTTGGGAGTGCTGCCCGGACAGGCTGGCCTCCAGGGACAGGACCGGGTAGAGATTCCCGCTGCTGGCCTTCAGTTCAGCCCCGGCGGAACTCAGCTCATGGTTTTTCACCTGAATACCGTAATATTCAGTGCTGGCCATGTTCAACAGTGACTGCAAACTGTTTGCCACTGTCCAGCCCTGCATGTTGGGTATTTCCAGTTCTCCCGGCGACTCCCCGACAATCAGGGTAAAAGCCTCTATCGCAAAATCCAGGTCGGCACGAAAGCCTATCTTCTCCCTTCTGGCATTCTCCAGCAGTGCGGCCACTTTCTGAACTTGTGAATATGAAGAAACGCCCGCCGACTCCCGCTGGCTCATGGTGTCGAGCAAACGTTCATAGTCCGCGATATTCTCTGCCACCAGATCCAGGGTTTGCTCCAACCGCAGAATCTCCAGGTATGCCCGGGATACCAGCAATGCCAGACGCTGCTGACCCTCACTGAACAACAGTTGCCGGGCATCTACACGAGACCGGGCAGACTCAATCTGATGGCTTGTTTTCCAAAAGTCATAGAGCAATTGCTGCAGCTCGAGCTTGCTGGCCGAGATCTCCCCCCAGCCCTGGCCGTCAGGCCTGGACAGTCCCTGTTCCAGTCTGAGAGAAATCCGGGGATGGCGAGTCCCGAGTATTTGTTGCAGCCGGGTTTCACTGATACCAACATCGGCCTCAAGGGTTCTGGTAATCGGGTTTGATTGTACTGCCAGGTCGATCGCTTCACTGAGGGTCATGGACCAGACAACGCTGCTGCCAGCCAGAAGTGAAGCCAGTATTCCGTATTTAAAAACCATTGCGTTCAGCTGTCAGTAGTTATCAATAACATCAGGCTTTTGGCCATAAAGGAGGAAAGGCCTGATTGCATATCCAGTTGAGGTTCATCGGCTGGTTACGAAATTTGATAACCCATAGATAAAGCCGTTGTACTTTATGGCCGATGACAAAATAAGCCGCAGCGCCGCTGCTCCATCATTCAAGAGCACCAGAAGCCCTATATGTCAGAAGATAATCAGGACAATCCATGGCCGGGATTTGTGGATATCATGTCCTCCGCCCTGTTGGTTTTTGTGTTTCTGGTACTGATACAACTGATGGTGATTGCCGGCGTTAGTATGAAAGTTGGTCAGAATACTATTCGCCCTATGAACCCGGAAGCATCTTTGTCGGAAAGACCTCCAGATATCGCAGAACCATCAGCACAGACCGATCATGCAGGTGCCCAATCCATTGTGGATAAGCCATCCCGTGCTCGTGTCGTTCCCGGCCAGAACAGTATTACCATTTTCTACGATGAGTTGGAGACACTGTTATCGCAGGAAAATACTGCAGTGCTGGATCAGTGGGTTAACGAACAGAAAACGCAAATTCGGGAACAGCAGATCATCCGGCTGACCAGCTTTCTTAAATGGCAGGAACTCTCAGCAACCACCTCGGCTTATGTTGCCTATAACCGCCTGATGGACCTTCGCAACCAGTTGATCAAGCATGGCCTGTCGGCTGAAAACATTACGGTGCGTATCAGTAACACCAGCACGGAAAGCAACCATGTGGACATTCAGATCAGCCCGTAGCCAGCAGCGGTTGAAAAAACTGCTGTCCCGCCACAGTCTTGCCCTGCTGATCTCCCTGTCATTGATTCTCTTTATTGCCTGGGCCCGGACTTTCCCGGTAGATATCTTTGTTCATGGTACTGGTAAAGTCACCGCCGACAGCCACTATAAAATTGTTGAACACCTGGAAGGGGGTATACTGGCAGAGCTGCACGTTAGCGAAGGGCAAAAGGTGCAGCAGGATATGCTGATGTTTGTGGTGGATAACCCGAAGCTAAAGGAAGCAATGGAAATACTGACCGGTGAACTGACCGAGAAACGCGCGCGGTTACAGCGGCTGAAAGCAGAAAAGACCTTTGCCAACTTCAGCCCGGACGGCATAGGTACCGAAAACCAAATACTGCGAAATTATCTTCAGAATGAACAGCACTTATATCGAAATCGCCAGCAAACCCTGGCGGATCATAAGGCCATTATCAGTCAGAAAATCACCCGGCAGAAGGCTCGTCAACAGGAAATTCGGCAGACCATCATCGATCTGCGCAAAGAATTGGCGGTCATCCGGGAGCAGCGGGATATGTTGGAGTCGCTGATTGATGACCGTGCCGGTTCCCGGTCCAATCTACTGAGCAAAAGACTGGATGTCCTGAAAATCGAGACCCGGATCAACCAGTCAGAACAAAAACTGGCCACCGAGGCAGCGGAGTTGAAGGAACTCGAACTGCAAAAAAAACAGATTGACAGCGATTTCAGGGAAAAGGTGCAGGAAGAGTTTAACCGGGAAACCGCCAGAGTCGCGCTGCTGGAAGCACGGATCAACGCCTCCCGGCAGCAGGCGGTACGCAGCGAAATACGGTCACCGGTCAGTGGTACCCTGCACCGTTTGATTACCAGCACCATTGGGGAAGTGGTCAGTCCGGGCAGTGCCATGGCAGAAATTGTGCCGGAAAATGACCCGCTGATGATTGAGGCCAGCATCCTGCCCAGGGATCGGGCCCGAATCTGGCTCGGACAGACCGCCAATATCCGGGTTTCAGCCTATGACTACAGCAGTCATGGCGGCTTGGTGGGTACCGTTACCGAAATCAGTGCGGATACCTTCCAGAGTGACGGTCAGCAAGGGGAGTTTTACCGAATTTCCATTGTCGCCGATGAACATGGTTTTGGTTCTGATAAGCCCCTGCGCCAGGGAATGAGAGTTGATGTTTATATTGTTTCCGGGCAGCAGTCTTTGCTTTCTTATCTCCTTCCTGACCATTTTACAGGGCCGTCATGGACTCTGAAATGGCCGGAAAATCAGAGAATATCCAGTAAAGAACAACACTGAATCTGCTGTTTGCCCGACTTGGAAGGACAATTGCCTTTTTTGGTTTATCAATGTTAACAGAATCCTGTTGTCGACTATGAGCCTTTGAATGCCGATCCGCGCAAAAAAAAACAGTACCGGGAACTAAAAAAACTGTGAGTAGTCTTATTGGGAAATGGAGAACCTGCAACGGAAATGCATTAATCAGAAGGTTTGTAATTATGAGCAACCCTATAAGCAATTCAGCACCGCAATTCCCTGTCAGAACATCACCAGGCCTCCAGGAACTGAGCCAGCCCGGCGGGGCAAGAGCAAATACCCACGCAGATTCCTCTATTCCCCAGCACTTTTCTGGCAGAGCCGTCAAAATTGCGGGGCAACAACCCCCATTATTTGCATCTCAACAGGGAGAAGTAGAAGTGGCATTAGCTAACAGGAGAGTTAATGTCCCTGGCATTTATTTACCAACCGGACCTACTGACTCCCCTGGACCAAAAGGGTTAATCGGTGAGCTTAAGCCCCCTCGACTGACCCATTCCCCCGGTGCAGCCTTTACACCAGAATCCGGGGGGGGGGATTGGAGCTTTCCGTGACCCTGACGCCCCCCCCGGCTTCAGTAATGAGATTGATGTTCCGGAACACTGGGTGAATCCGGGTGGTGTACAACTTGTACAACCGTTTGCGCCCTATTCCGATGGTATCAAATTACCAAAACCCAGAACGCTCTAGTACTTCATTTATTCGCAATTGAAGCGTGAAATCAGGGATTTTTTGGTCAT
>NZ_JAHHPO010000258.1 GCF_024606365.1 Endozoicomonas sp. ONNA2 | reverse complement strand
TCGTTTAAATTAGCCTTGATTGGAACGATCGTAAGGCCGATTCTATCGCCCTGCCTCCGGGTACTGGGGATAATAAATAACTTGAGTACCACTTGCAGGATACTCATTACCTTCCACATCAATCCACGACATGGGCAGAGATGCTTTAATACCGTATCTTGCGCCTGGGGTCAGACGTTTTACTGGAAGAAGAAGATTCTTGCCCTATATCACCTGTAGGAAGAAAGGCCAGTTCAGATAAATGCTGTGCAAGGTACAGCTGGTTCTTACTATTATCATTGGGTGCAAGTCGCTTATATAGAATTTGAACGACACCTGCACGATTAAAGATTTCCTTCAGCTCTGAGATAGCAAGAGAAAGACTGTCATCAGTATCGTATACACACTTTTTCATCAACATTATCCTCAAAATACATTATCAATGGCGTATATTTTAATAAAAATATAAGGCATAGGTACAACTGTACTGAGTTGTATAGGCAGGGTCTATCGGAGAGCAGATATCGGTGTTAAGACTTTTCTTAATCCACCTGTAAGAAATTGGTCAAATGAATCGCATATTTCTGGTTGAGTAGGCAGTTAAAATAACTGAAACAAACGTCAAATCTGTACGGCTTCTGACGTATGGCATGGGTCTTGTGATGGTTTGTAGCATGAATTTTGAGTAGCAGAGTGCAAAATTGCACAGCGGGTCAGCTTGTTACTGACACCGACCATGGCCTGCACCTTTCTTTCTATCAGGGCCAGCCCGAAGAACTCCAGACAAAAAAATACCCTCATAACGGGATTTCTTACTTATACTTGGTTCCCTGATTAAAATTTATCACTTAACGTATGATTACATCGATTACCACATTAAAGAATTTATTTTTCAAGCCCAGCGCCCAAGACTGTCAAAATCCATCAAATAAACCAGAATTTTCCAACTGGGAGGTCTCTGAGTGTGATATAGGTAATGATGACAGGCTTAGTAGATTACCAATTGAAATTAAGCATCATATCGCAAGCAACCTTTCATTTAAAAACCTTCTTGCCTTTAGAATTACCAATAAAATAACATGCAGCCAAATAGATGAAGCTTTTTTGTTTGATGCCAAAACCAGGGAGCAGAACAGACCGCCTATTGAACCATTAATGGCAAGTGGTGGAAATATTGAATCAATGCCGCTAAAAAGCCCACGAGATGATAATTGGCGGTATCTAAGCTGTAGCGAGGCTGAATTTGCCACAAGCCTTTATGAATTTTCCAGAGACACATCATTTAGCTATCTGTTCAGAAAAGAAATAAGCCTTATGGCCATCAACCTGTTTAACTCTGATACATTGCATGGAACAAGTGCTGAAATAATGTTGGAACTTGCCAAAACCATTTATGATCCTCGCATAGGTTTAAGTAACAAGATCGATAAGTTACAGCAACTTGCTGAGTTAATACAATCCAGAAGCGCAAATATGGGTTACCGTATTTTATTTGAGAAATCTGCAAGCATTGACTCGATGATTAACAATAAGCAGCACAGTTTAGTTAATGACACCTTGTGGCAAACACTGTTTTCTCCAGAAGGTAGGCAATGAGAGTAAGTAACGTGAGTTCGATGCAAAAAAAGACAAGGGAGCCCCAATGATTTAATTATCTTTCGGTTGCAATCCATTGATAGCTAACCAGAGGCTCCTATGTCTATGACCAGTGTATTATGTGATGTTGATGATTTCTGTCTGGTTTTTGAACCAGAATGACATAAACGGCTTATTTGTAATACCAAAAAGCCTCTGATTATATCGAAACTCTCGCTCAGTGAAATAATGACCATCATCATTTGCTTTCATCAGAGCGCTTCCCGAGATTTCAAACATTACACACAGAATTTTGTTGTACGACATAAGTCGGACTAGTTTCCGAACCTGGTGTCTTACAATCGTTTTGTATAACTCATGAAACAAGCGCTGATACCACTGACTGTTTACCTCAAAACTCAATGCATAGGGCTACAAACTGGCTTGTCATTCATTGACTAAACACTCATTGTCGTTTGTGATAACCACCGGGTCAACAGCCACAAGGTTTTCTCAGAAGAGGCTAAACGTGGTAAGACTTCTACAGGCTGGAAATTTGGCTTCAAGCTTCATCTAAACATCAATCATCTAGTACTTCATTTATTCGCAATTGAAGCGTGAAATCAGGGATTTTTTGGTCAT
>NZ_JAHHPO010000257.1 GCF_024606365.1 Endozoicomonas sp. ONNA2 | reverse complement strand
ATATTAAATTGGTAAAATTCTTCCGGTGCAATCAAAACCTTACGGATTCAGGATAAAGTTTACGATGGACAGCGGGCTGACCCGAAAGTCATCAAAGAAGCCTTTGTGGCGCATGGTTACATCGTTGCCGGGAATGTTTCCACTGCAGCGGATCGTAACAGGGCCGTCAGCCTGTTGCAGCGTCAGGTCAAGCATCATCCGGGAGCCAGCATCAATGGTTTTTTTGAACTGTACCATGATGATGCCCTGGCCCAGCTAAGGCAGAACCCAGCCATGGTCAAGCTGTTTGAAACCCTTTGGGATAATAAAAAACTATGGGTGGTATTTGACCGATGCATTTATATGCGGCCAGAAACAGACCAGAACAGCTTCCTCCCCCTTCATGTGGATCAAAACCCGCATACCCAGCCCGGTTTCAGTGCGGTGCAAGGCTTACTGGCGCTCAGGGATTGTGATAAAACCACCGGCATGCTGGGTATTATCCCCGGCTCCCATCATGACTTCGGGCAATATAAATCGTGGTCAGACGATAAACAGGGCTGGATTGAATATCAAGGCGAGGATGTACAAGACCGTTGGCAAGCACTCCGGGCTGTGCAATTGAAAGAAGGGGAGATGGTGGTTTGGGATTCTCGCCTGACCCACTCACGATTTAATCCAGACCCGGACTGCACCGACGACAGGCGCGAGCGTATGCTGGCGATGATCAGCTTTCTGCCCGCCTCTGCCAATGAGGCGCTAAGGGAAAAAAGGGTGCACGCCCTGGAAAGTGGCGAAGGCCAATACAATCATGAGGCAGGATTGCGGAAAACGGCAGGTTCTCATATTGAATCATTACGGGTGAACCGGGAAAACCTGACGGAAACAGGCAGGAAAATCTATGGCGTCGAACCTTGGTGAGTACTAACTGGCCAAAAAGGAAGCGTTTGATGACACCTTGTTCCCACGGTCCCGAGTTTGTTGCAAAAGTTATAAAAGCCTTGAACCACAAAGACACGAAGACACAAAGGAAGCCTTTTTGATTTGCTGAGCGTAACTCAGGCAAGCCCAGAATAACCTTTACCGTGAAAAATATTTTACTTGACCATTTTTCATCCCTGAGGGTGGCGCAAAATATTTTCACGCGCCATGGGC
>NZ_JAHHPO010000256.1 GCF_024606365.1 Endozoicomonas sp. ONNA2 | reverse complement strand
GAAGCACGAATTCGTGATTCAATGAATGTCCGTACAGCCGATTCTAGCGCCCTGCATCTTGCGCTGACGTTTTTGTCCTTCGCTTAATGTCTTTATGGTGGCGCTCCCTGGCTAAATAGTGTCCCTGATGGCTTGTTCATAGCCTGCGTTGCAGGCTTCTAAAAGTGCTTTTTCCAGCTTGGCTAAAGGGATGGATACTTCTTTCTGCTCGTTTCCCCTGGTGAACATGCCCTGCAGCTTCAATGTGAAATTAATTACTTTTTCAATTGCTTGTTTCTGGCTAATGATTCTCATGCTGTCCGTCCTGTTTTTTTTGTCTTTACACACACCATAGACGGCGACGGTCATCCAGCAAGGGAAAAAGCATGACGTTTTTCAAAGGGTGGGAGCCGCACTGGGCGGCGTTCTGGGGGCTTATTGGTGAGGGGGTAGTTTGATGTTAAGGCTGGCTTCAATGCGCTCTCGGGCTAACGCTCTATCGCCCTCGGATAGCTCTGACAGCTTAATTATAATGCTGTCATCCTCGTACCTGCTTATAGCCATAGTCCGTATGGTCACCAGCCCGTCTTCGCTCTGGATCTGCCACTGGCCGTCCCTGGTTGCCTCGACCTTGCCCTCCACCATGTGGATTGGGTTGTTGGGTGCTGCCAGGGGGTCATCGCTTGCCCAGCCGTACTCAATCCATGCTATGCCCTGGTTCAGGTCGAATATATGGGCCGGGTATCGTTTGCCGCCATAGGGATGGACTATCTCTAAATAAGTATCAGGTTGCTTTGCTTCTGCTGGGGTCATTAGGGTTCTCCTTGTCGTTTCACGATGTCTTCCAGAGGCCGTCCGTCTGGCCACTGCTTATAGCCTGCGTCTTGTATCGCTTTAATGATAGCGGCTCGCTCGGTTTCGCTCGTCGTTACTATGCGATCCAGGTCGTCAAACAGGGATAAGCTGTCTTTGAAAATAGTTTCATTACGGCTATTTTTTACCACGCTTTCCAGCTCTTTTACCTTGATCTTTCGGTGTTGTTGCACATGGTTATCGGTGGTTCTGCCGAAAAAATCACTGTTGTAACTGATGGCATCCATTCTGGAGGCGGCACTGGCTTTCCAGACAAATCCCGGCTGTCGGTATGCACCACCTTTGGTTTTTATCCGGGTAAAAAAGTAGTTGGCTCCGCCTGAATCCAGATCGGATTCCGGAGACATACCACCTGGGGGCAGTCCTCGTCTTATCTTATCGGTGGTGGAGGCCATCTGACCGCCGGAACTCAGCACCGCTGCCACCACTTCGGGTAATGTTTTTTTCGAGGTGTTGCTGTGGTGCAGGCGATGCGTTTTTTGAAACGTGTTAAATTCTGGATCAATCAGCATCTCTGGTCGGTAAAATACACGGCGTCCCTGGCTGAAAGCCTGATAGTCACCACGAGGGTTGTATTGCGGCAAACTTTTCAGGTCGGTTTTCAGCTTTTTATTCAGCAGCTGAATCTTCTTGTCGATCCGTTCCTGCTGGTCACTGATGGTGCGGGTGGTGTTGGCGATGGCTTCGTTCTGTTTATGCATGTACGCCAGCTTATCCAGATAAAGCTCCTCAATATCTAACGGGTTCGCCCGCTGGCTATCCACACCGAGCTTATTGATTAGCTGAAAGACTTTTTCGGTGTCGGTCTGCTGGTTGCCGGGTATTTCTATTTCCACTCTGCCATGCAAGGCATAATAGGTATCGGTACGTTTCGGCCAATAGCGAATGATGGCACCGTCTACTTCGCTCTCGTAATGGTGGGTTTCCAGATCATAGGTTTTGTTCCCTTCCCGCAGGTTTCCCCGGTCAAAGGAACCTAGCCGATACTCGGTTCGCTTCTTTGTCCATATCAGCTGACCTTCTTTTATTTCTTCTTTGGCGGGTTTAATCCTTAATTTTTTATATATCCCGAGCCCTTTGTTCCAGGTGGGCACATCATTCGTATTCAGGTTTTTGGCTCGCCTTAACTCATCGATAAACGGTTGACTGTCGTTTAAGAATTTTGTCAGCTCACTCTGTGGCCGCAGGTTCTTTGCCACCTGATCTTTCATCTCATCAATTGTCTTGTCCCACGTCGTTATGGCTTTTTCTACTTTCATAAATGCGGTTGCATCCATCACGTTCCCTTTATCTGCTCGATAAGCGACGGATTTAATGGCCGTAATGATATGCTCATGAACTTCTTCATATTGATCTTTCACGCCCTTTACGCTGCCAATGCTGTCCTCCAGCCGTTTCATAGCGGTCGGCCTCATCTTGAAATAAGCACCGGTCACGTCCTTACCCTGGAGGTTTTTCTTGTGGTAAAGCAGCACGTTCTGGTCTTCGATGTCGCCCTTGTCGGTGGGGATGGTGTAACCGTTGGAGCGACTGTTGACCACTTGTTCATATTCCAGTCGGTTGATGGCGCTGCCAGTGGTGGCTGGTTCTGGTGTTGCTTTCTTCAGTGCTTCTGGATACTGCTTCGCTATGTCCTGCTGTCTGGCCACCAAGATATTAATGAGCCTGGTGCGTTCCTGTTTTGTGGTGGGGCCGACGCTCTCCACCAGGTCGGTGATCTGCTGTTTATCCAGTGCCAGTACTTTGCGGGCTCCGGTGATCATGTCTTCCCGGGTAACGCTGGCAAACACCGCCGCTGATTGGGGGTTCATGGCGCTGTCTCGCAGGCTCTCGATCTCCAGCACCTTTTTCCCGAATGCATCGCCCTTTAATCTACCTTGCGCTCGGTATCTCAAGGCACCACCGGTATCAATATGCATGGCCTTGCTGCCTTTCACCAGCAGGTTGTCGTAGGAAAGCCCCACCACGTCCCAGTTGGCCAGCCAGGCGTCCACTATAAAGTTGTCGTTTATACCCTGAAGATTGCCGCTGGTTAGTTGCCCGGCGTCCTGCTGTAAAGCATCAATGATTTCTGATGCGATACGGATCTGCTTGCCGTCCTGCAACAGGTAAACGTTGGGCACGTCCACGCCTGCCGCCTCGTATAGCTTCGCTGCCAGCACTTCATTTCGTGCGATGTCTTCACTGGCGGGTTCCTTGATGTAGTACTTCTTGCCGGTAGTGGTGTCCTGATAAAAGCCGCCGGGGTTGGAGCCTTTCTGGTTGCCGATCTTGGTGAGGTCACTCCATTGGGGAGCTTCACTCTTTGGCTCAATCTGAACCGGGTCTATTGTTTCGATTGGGTTTTCGGTGGGTGCTGGTGTGGCAACTGCCTGCTTTGCCTTCGCCTCATCCAGCTTTGCCAGAAACTTTTCCTTGGCTTCTTCGTCCAGGGTATTGAATGCCGCCTGTTGCCCTGGGGTGGGCAGCTTTTTGGCCAGTACTTTCTTTTTGTAGCCCGATAGCTTGGCGGCGGTCTCTTTCTTCAGCTGCTCGACCTTGTATTGCTCCTCCACCTTTTTCAATAGCTGAACCGGGGTCAGATCGTCGGTCTCTCCGCTTTTCTCCAGCTTGGTGAGGATCTGGTTTTTCAGCGTCTGCCCTTTGGGGTTCTCTTTAATGTCCTTCAGGGTCTCTTTGGCCTGAAGCTGACCAGTCTTCAGCTCGATACTTTGGTCGATAGCCTTCTGCGCTTCCTCCGGCAGCTGGTGATAGGCGGCCAGGGCGTTGCTGTTGGGTGCCTTGCCGTCAATAATGGCCTTCTTATATTGGTTAATCAGCACCGACTGCTTGATATTCTCTGCCTTTTCCATGGCGCTCTCCAATAACTCCTTAGGAGACAGACTAGCGGAACCCTTCTGTTTTTGGATCTGCTTGATGGCATTGGCCAGATAGGGCGTCTTTTCGGCGATGGCGGTGTCCAGCTGGTGTTGCGCTGCTTTCTGAATGGCCTTCTGTTTCTGTACTGCAAAAGTGCCATCAACGCTGGCCTGTCCCAGCTTCTTCAGGGCGGTATTGGCGGCTAACTGGGTGAGGTATTTCTGCTTTGCCTGTTTGGCAGCCTGGGCTCCCTGCTCTAATGCCCGCTGCATGCCGGGTTTTAGCTGCAGGGCCTTCTCTTTTTCCAGCTGGCGCAGCTTGTCCATGCGGGCTTTGCCGGGGTTATGATCCCAGCCGGGGTCTAAATCGGTGGGCACGTTCATGGCTTTCCCGGTGCGGGGGTTTATCCACAGGCGTTTCTTTATTGTTGGCTTTGGCGATAGCGGTATTTTATTTCGCTCCATCTCCTCTTTAGTCAGCTGAATTACGCCGCACCGGCAATTCCAGCCGTTAGGTGGATAATGGGTCTGCCAGAAAGGGTCGTCTACCGGGCGGGCGGTGCCATTCCATTGCTGATGCTCTGGCCGTGTGCGATGGTCTTCCACAGCGTCATACATCAAATAGGGGGCGGATTGACTGTTGGCCTGGATGCTCTGCCACTGGCCGACGGCATAGGCGCTCTGCAGGTTGGTTCTGAATATATTCTCTAACCGGGAGGCGCTGCCTAACTGCGTTTTGGTGATCTTGCCGGTCAATGGGTCGACCACGTCTTTCTTGCCCCACCATCCGGCTTTCTGCAGCCTGGGTATCAATGCTCTTTTGAAGTCTGCCAGGGTGTCGCCTGCTTCCAGCATCTTATCCACCTGTTTGTCTACGTAAGACAGCAGGTCGGTATCCATCATCTTGGCGACAGTGACGGCGGCGTCATGTTCTTCGCCGATCATGTCCATCCAGCTGAAGCTGGTTTTAATGCCTTTCTGCTGAAAGTATTGGATGGCCTGTTCGGGCTTAAGGTTAAAGGCTGCACTCAGTTCAAAATAGTTGTAGATCTCTGCGGGCATAAAAAAAGCTCCTCTGGTAGTAGGAGCTTCGGTGTCTTTGGGGATGGGTATCAGTCAGGATTGTTCCGTTTTTCTGCAGTAGTTATCACCGAATTTAGAAAAACCGCACGATCAATCGGTACGACCGCTTTATCTGCCATGACGTAAGGAACCTTATCAGTGAGCATCAGGCCTGTTCTTTTCGTCTTTTCTAATTGTTATTTAACCGACGTTGACGTGTCAGATCGTCGGTTTAAATAGCCCCATCAGCCGGGCAAAGAATGAGGCGTTCCGGACGGTATCGATGCTCTCTTGGCTCGGGGTCTCTTTCATCATCTCGGTGAGCTTCTGTTTGAAGGTGGCCACGTCGCTGGTTTCCTCCAAATAGTTCAGAAGTTCCTCCACTCGCTTGCCATATAGGGCATGGTACTGGGTGCTTAAATACTCGGCGGCGTCCACCAGTGACTGCATGTCTGCCCGGTGGCTGGCTCGCTTCCGGGTGAGGCTGGAAATTTCAGAAAACTCCGGCGGCAGCCCGGGCGCTCCTGCACTCATGGGAGGCAGGGGGCTTGCTTCTTTTTTCTTCCAGCCATCGCCATAGGTTTCCCGGATATAGTCTTCCGTGGGCTTGTATCCATGGG
>NZ_JAHHPO010000255.1 GCF_024606365.1 Endozoicomonas sp. ONNA2 | reverse complement strand
ACGATAGCTGGATCGTACTAATGATTGGTATATCAAATGATTAAAAATATAAAAAATAATAAGTTTGTAGCTATAGTGGTTGTTTCTTTATTTATTGGGATGTTAGTTCTTATACCTTCTTCAGAAGAAATACCAGTGCCTGTGAAAAAATTTTATTATGTTGATAAGGATAAGAGCTCTGGTTTTATTAGGGAAATATCCAGCCTTCCATCCACCAGGTTTTTTTCTTTTGATTCTAACGCCATTTCTATAAGAGGGTATAATGTACTTGAAGAAAACAGAGGGGTAAGAGAGGTTTATTATCTTACTCATGATGAGTTTTATGATATTAGATCTCAATTGGAATACTTAAGAATTAAAACAGTTACGGATAGTCAGCTAGAAGATTTGATTGATGTATTAAAAATAATGAAAAAAGAGATTAATAACATTAATAATTCTACCTTTAGCATCCCAGTTGATAGTTGTTCAGAAGACGTATTCAAATCAACTATGCCAGAGTTCTTGCTATATCGTATCTGCATGTTTAAAGATCAATCAAAGCTTTATTACGCGAGGTTTTATAGTGAAGACATTGGCCGTATTATTGTGGTTAGTGATAAACAACATGTGATAAAAGATAAAGAAGGGATGGCGATAGAGGTTAAAAGTGTTGAGGAGTATTTAGAAAAGGTCTTGTCAGAAAAACAATTCTTTGGATTAATTTCTTCATTGGAAATCAGGAATGAGAATCGGGACAATTTTAAAAGCTCCCTTATTCGATTGCATAAGGAAAATTATAATTTTATTTTCAGATTTTTTGATGATTTTTTTCCGTTAGATTCGTAGCAATCTGTTGTCAGCCCTTTCCAGTGGGAAAGCTGGGACCGGTTCTTGCTGAAATTTTATGATTCGAAATCCTTCTACTGTTAATAATAAGGATATAGATAATGGCAAAAGGAGCCAGAATACCATCTCTGATGGCAATGGTAGCCAGAATAATAGAGTCTCGGGCATGGAATTTTTTTGAGCCCTATCTGAAAGCACTGACATACCTTTTATTGGGCTTTTCTGGAATTGTATCCAATCCGTTTGGGCTGAGTGATGCAAGCAATATTGCTTCAGAAAATGCATATGACTGGATTACGTCCTCCTTTTATGAAAGTTACCGTGAGCAGGCTGAAGACAATATTCTTGTTGTATTGGTAAATGAGACGTCCATAGACAACCTTTACCAACGGGAACCACGCTTTCTGGATTCTAATGAATGGCCTTTGACCTACATGGATCATGCTAACCTTCTGTCAACAATGATCAGGTTCAATCCTGCCGCTGTTTTTGTCGACATCATGTTTTATCGAGAAAGGTCCACTGATCAATCGCTTGATAGAGCACTCAACAAATTGGCAAGACAGCTGGGCAACGGAGAAAATACTACAGAATTATTTTTTGCCCAAGGGCCAACGAACACGATAATGACCGATCAAATGAAAGCCAGGCTCGGTTCGATAGGCTCATTGGTTGTTAATAGTTGGGCTGGTTCATTCAATAGTTATCCTCTGGCAATTGAATCTGGCATATCAGCATCAATGGCACTTTTCCAGGCAGCGTGCCTGAAGTCCCAGTCATACCCGGGCTGCGCTGATTTCAATAACGAAGCCGAGTTCAACATCCCGCTCAAAGTGATATGGGGGAGTGATACTCCAGAACCCATCATGACTTACCGGCAGGAAGAATGTCAGACTCCACCTGACACACTGGCCAGCAAAGTATGGTCCACTTTCGTAAAAGCCAGTAAGGGCTTTGTTGGGAAAAGTGCTGAAGATGAGACGCTTTGTGGCTTTACCCAGTATATATATGCGGATGAGTTGATCGAACTGGAACGCAGTGAACATCCTGAAGATAACGCACTGTTAGGTAAATTGCTCGAAGGCAGTATCATTCTGTACGGTACGGCGTTTGATGATATTGATGACAGAGTTATTTCACCTGTTCACCGTTCTGTACCCGGTATTTTCTTCCATGCCATGGCATTGGACAACCTTCTTTCCCATGGAGGTGATTATCGAAAAAGTTTTGACGGGCAAACCATCAACCTGCTTTTCTGGACTTTATGGGTAGTTGTGATCAGCATTTGGCTTGCTCACCGTAAAGAGGGTGTTCCTGCACTAAAAGGCATTGGTTGCCTATTTGTTTTTTTGATATTTATAATTCTGGTCAATCGGTTTATCCTTAACTATTCAATTGCTAACTGGATTGGCATGATGTTTATGGCAGGCACCATGTTGCAAATGATCAAATTTAAGGTTGTCGAGAATTTTATTTCCCGGGCCAAAAATAAAGTTAAATATCACCCATAACAAGAGGGAGAATAGTGAAAAAAACATTGGTTTCGCATTTATTGCTCAGCGGTCTTTTTCTGGCTTCTCCTGCTCTGTCTGATAATAATCCTCAGTCAAGCATCATTAAATACCTCGTTTCTGATGAAATCGAGATTCGGGAAGATGGTACTGAAGACTACCGATACCTCAAACTACAGGAGTTACCTGAGCCTGCGGTCCCCATATTGCGCGTGGATGCACAGTACCTCCAGATTCAGCTTGCTGATACCAAAAAGGTCTGGCTATCTTCTGCTGATGTAGTGCTAAGCAATGAGCCTGATATTTTAAATATTTGCCAGGAAAGCGTTATCAGCCGTTCTATGCAAGAGCAAAGCTATGGTATCCGTGGCGTTGGTGAGAATTGCAAAAAACAATAACACAAATCCTGCAGGGCACTGTTTATCAGTGCTGACACCATCTACGGAGGAAGCATGAACGCCTTTTTTATTCTTGTAATTGCCATGGGTATTACCGGTTGTACCAGTGTCCAGAAACTATCCGGCCTCGAAGATAAGAGCGGCCCACTGATTACAAACATCAAATCCGACTGGCCAGAAGAAAATACCAGCTCAGCGTCCACTCTTGAGCCTGAAAAGTCAGTGGTTGAGTGGAGAGCCCGGGACCGAACCGTTGTACGTATTGACCGGATAGAGAAACAACTCAATAAAAGACTGGAAGTTCTTTTAAAGCAAGTGCCGGAATTTCCACTTCAACCAAGGGTGTATGTAAGCACCTCAGGTGGATTTTCAGCTGAAGCCCTTAGCGATGGTGGCATATTTATCCCAGTGGGAGTACTGGTTCAGATTGACTATTTGGAAGAGCTGGATGCGCTGCTGGCTCACGAACTTGGCCATTTTATCCTGAAGCATCACACATCTGATCAGGTCAAACGCTGGTCAACCAATCTTGCTGGCAAAATGGGCATTTACTATGGAAATATTTTGACAGCTATAGGAGGGAATTCAATTCTGGATAAAGCAATCTTTAACCTTTGGAATGAAAGCGAAGAAAAAGATGCCGACAAATTGGCCATCGATATCCTTATTCGCGCTGGTGTAAATCCTGATGGTATGATGCTTGCGTTCAAAAAACTGGACCAGTATACAAAGCAGAAAAATAATATTCGCACATCATCAGACACTCTGAGTTACGGCCCCGAAGAACAAAAGAAAAAAAATGAGTATTCGTTAAGTGATCTTGTTGGTTTCAGTGATCGGGTTGTCGGGGCGGTAAGTGGTGGTTTGGGCATAGCCTCTCACGGTGGAGAAAATGAAAGAGCAACGGAGGCCAGAGCCTACATTCGGCATCACTACCCAAAGAGACCAAGAACAAAGCTGACAACTGCTACTTTTGCGAAAGATCCATCATTAAAAGCCCTTTTTGACCTGAATTCTGAAGTGTATGAGTTAATCTCAGCAGGAAAATACGACAAAGCGGCAATACTGGGGGAGCGGGCAATTCGCGGGGAGCTTTCAGAAAATCCCTATACTCGTTATGTCATGTTTCAGATCCGAAGCAAACAGGGAGAAAAGAAAAAAGCATCGTATAACCTAAAAAAAGCTTATGACTCTCCTGACACGCCACTCTACGTCCCTTACACCTATCTTCTCGCTGCAGATAAACGGCGAGATAAAAATGAAACAATGTACTTAGTCAACAAAATTGTGCAGGATTTTGATAATCCAATGTCTTTTATGCCCGATCAGGTACATTTCCTTAAAAAATATGGATATGAACAAGCATCCAATAAGGTTGCCTGGGTCTGCGCTGGATTAGGAGACTATCGATACTACGATAAATGCTCGAAAGCTAATAATGGTAAACTTTATAAGTAAATTTAAAAGAACCACGATAAAACTCGGGGTCGATCCTGGAAATTCAGGGACAGGTCTTTAATCTTGAGTTCCCTAAAAAAAAGGACCTGACCCTGCTTCGGTTTCTCAGTTTTTATTGTCAGGTACTTGTACCAAATAAAAAATAATTTATGATTCTGATAATTGATCAGAAGTTTCAAAGGTATTGTAAATGAAGTATTACAACCCCGATAAGCCATTAAATGTAAGAGAATGGCTCGTTCTTGATGATGAACAAAGAAAAATACTCGTCTCTGACTTTCATGAGTCCACAGAAGAAGAATTTCAAGATGCTGGTGCATTAACAATGCACTCTTTTATGCATGTGGTTGTTGAAAATCAGATCGCCACAAATGTTGATCTTGTCTCTGAAACGGTGACTAAATTGGTTAGGCAGGGGCTGTCACGGCATGAGGCACTTCATGCGATCAGTGCAATCATTGTGGAAGATATTTTTGATATGTTGAAGGGTACAAAAAGTGAATTTTCTCCCAAGAAGTACCGCAGAAAGTTCGAGAAAATTACGGCCAAGAGATGGAGAAAAGGCCAATATTAGAACCAACTGAGCCATTCATCGAACTCTTGCCAGTGTCAGGGGCAGATCCTTCTTTTTGATTTCGTGGCACAGTTCAATAAAGTCAGGTCGCCCCATTAGATTAAAATCATCAGATCAAAAATAAGAATTCACTTCCACTAAATAAGTAGCCGACCATATGGAATCGAATATTTCTGGCTACTTGGGCAGGTACTGTGCAAGGCACAAC
>NZ_JAHHPO010000254.1 GCF_024606365.1 Endozoicomonas sp. ONNA2 | reverse complement strand
GAAAAATGGTCAAGCAAAATATTTTTCACGGCAAAAGTAGCTGGCCATATGGAATCGAATATTTTTGGCTACTTAAGCACGGTGCTTTTTTATCTGGTCTTAATAGATTTAACGAGATGAAGCTTAATGGGCGTTGTGATGCTCCCCCCCGGAGATTCCACCTTCAGTAACAGCTTTTCCCGATCCACTGCCAGCAGATCTCCTCTGAAAATTTTTGATGGTTCAACATGAACCTCTAACCAGGCACCAATAAGAATTGGTAAATCATGAATTGGAATGTCTATGAACTGCTGATGCTTCCGTAATTCCTCTTCCTGCTGATTAGAAGGCAGTTCCTCAACAAAGAGAAAGTTTTCGTCGTTTTCCCCATAGTTGATTTGAGACTGTCGCTCCTTGCGGATTTGTGGCTCGATTTTTGTGGCAGGGATGTTTGCCAATTCCGAATCAGATGCCCCCCCTGCCGGACCAAAATGAGTTGGGGAGAGGATTTCAAACGGAGAAACGGGGCTGTTGTTAACCAGCAGTGAGAGGCCAAATGATGACACCCAGAGTTCAGGATCATATACAGAGAAGGCCTGAGGATGGAAGTTAGGTGGAAAGTTTCCCGTAATGGTGACGGTATCCGGATTTTTCAGAAAGTTGATCTGGGCTTTTTTCATTGCTTCATTAGGAACACTGCCTGTTATGTAGTAGTAGAAGATGTCTGGCAGATTGGTTATAAAGTTAATGTATTCTGCTGTTGAAATGCCAAAGCTTTTAGCGCAAAACTGTGTGCTCATCCTGACCAGACCCGCATCCTGATAAGTAAATTCTGCATTGGTCAGGACCGGAATTTTCATGAAGTCGTCGATAACAGGTGTTCCTTTTTTGTTAAATCTTGCCTGTAATGATGCTTTGTATAGATCAGTGGCACTGATGCCAAATTGAACAAGCATTTTCTGGTTTTCAGAGTTATAACTATATTCCCAGAAAAGGCTATCGATAAGTGTGTTAATACCCATCTGCTTTAATTGATTCACACCGATAATGTATTGATCATCACAGACAGGTTCTAAAATTCCATTTAGCTCTTTTTTAAGTCGTAGCTGCTTTTTATAATTGAATCCGGTATAAAAATGTTCATTTCCTTTCAGCGGAAATTCAATACCATCATATTGAAAGCGCAATGAATCAGGTAGCTCTGGTATTTCGTTGATGTTGAAGTGATACATAGTCTTCATCATTGCTAAAGTGCTGGGGAAAATAATCGATAAACTTTCTGCAGTAATTGGACTTTTGAATATTTTTACAGGTGTTATTGTTATTTTTGATATTGATATTTTACCGGATATATGAACATTAACTGTATCAAATTCTATATCTGCGTAATCAGAAGCCATAGGTGCATATTTTTTTAATGCTTTAGTGAGCTGGGTTTCAGCATAAAGTTTAAATCCAAACCATCCTGCAATAGTAATTAAAAAAAAAGGTATAAAGAGTAGTCTGACCAAAAAATTAATCATAGGCTTGCCTGATTACGGTATATCCAAAAAAGATCGGTGGCTTGTGATGATTTACTTCTTTTTAAAATATGTTCTTGATTGTTATGTTTATCAAGTACTGGTTGTTTTATTTATAATTAGTTCTGATAGTTGATTGGCAAGTGTCACATTTTGGGTTTTTTCCTGGTTTGGCAGGGTGTTTGTCAAAAAACAAACT
>NZ_JAHHPO010000253.1 GCF_024606365.1 Endozoicomonas sp. ONNA2 | reverse complement strand
CTCCGGTCACATAGCTACGGCTATGCTCCCTCCGTTGTGCCTCGCATAGCACCTGTCCAAATAGCCAGAAATATGTGATTCCATATGGCCAGCTACTTATAACCTGGATGGATAACCCATTTTTGGGTGGTGTCTGTACCTCCCCCCCCAGCCATCTTATGAATAAAAGACGATGCTTAACCGGATATTGCCAGTTTTTTTATCTGGCCTGATCATGCTTTCCAGCCTTGTCCAGGCCAACGCGACAGCTCCAGCAGTCGCGACAGAGACGGAGTTCACACTCACCGAAGATCGCTCCCCATGGGCGATTACCCTGTTCGATGACAATCCCCGGGAGAATCAGGCACGTCTCTGGTCCCAGACAAAACTGATGTTCGGTCTGGGTGTCGGTGTGGTTGCCGCCCTGGCCGTTATGCCTGAGTCCTTTACCAACTGGGATAAGTCTGAACTGAAACAGTTCCACAAAAAATGGTGGGACAATGTCAGCTCAGGCCCGGTGATGGACGAAGATGACGTTTTCCTGAACTATGTAGCCCATCCTTACTTCGGTGGCGTGTACTACATCGTTGCCCGGGAATCCGGTTACAACCAGTGGAACTCCTTTGTCTACTCCTTCCTGATGTCCACCTTCTACTGGGAGTACGGTATCGAATCCATCGCTGAAGTGCCTTCGATTCAGGATATTATCGTAACGCCCATCGGTGGCTGGCTATACGGTGAATGGGCATACCAGCAGAAACGTTCGATTGTCGACAATGACGGTCTGGTATGGGGCTCTTCCGGCCTGGGCGCCACGGCTTTGTTTTTCCTTGATCCGGTTGACAGTATTGACCAGTGGCTCAATGGTGAGCGCGAACAGCCAGTGGTGGAAGACTTTGATATCCGCCTGGCATTTGCCCCAACCTTTTATCAGGTCCAGAATCCGGATGAAGACCGGAACTATTTAGGCCTGGTCCTCACATTCCGGATGTAATCCTTTCATATACTTAATCCTGAATCCGTAAGGTTTTGATTGCACCGGAAGAATTTTACCAATTTAAT
>NZ_JAHHPO010000252.1 GCF_024606365.1 Endozoicomonas sp. ONNA2 | reverse complement strand
TGCGGTCATTATTTCGGAAAAAGCGTTTAAACTTTTTGGCCAAACTGTTTCGCGGTTTGTTTCCCCGTTTGCTATCAGAGCGTTTGCTACCGCGATTACCGGAGGTACCCTGGCTACCGGGGCTCTTGTTATCACGGCGGCTGTTGCCATGTCTGTTGACGGGATTATTGACGTGTCTTCTATTGCCGGGGTTACTGCTGGGATTACTGCCTGGATTGTTGGCGGGGTTGTTCCCGAGGTTACTCCCGTGTTAATTTTCGGGGCTGCTGTCGGGGCTGTCGGGGTTGCTGTCGGGGTTGACAGGGCTACTGCCCGAGCTGTCGGTGCTGCTGCCGGGGGTCTCGGGACTCTCGGGACTATTGTCGGGTACTTCGGGGTTACTGCCAGTGCCGTCAGGTCTGCTACCGGGGTCGTCGAGATTACTGCCATTGCCGGAAGCCTTCGGTTTGCGGCCACTGCCGGAGCCGTCGGGTTCATTGCCGGAGCCATCGGTGTTACTGCCGGGGCCGTCGAGGTTGCTGCCGGGGCCGTCGGGGCTGTCATTACTGCCGGGGCTTTCGGGGCAGCTGTAATCCCTTCCGGGGCTTTCGGCACTTTTAGTGCTTTCGGGTTTTTCTTAGGCGCTATCGGGGCTGGCTTCTCTATTGCCGGGGCTGCTGCCGGAGCTATCGCAGTTGATGCCGTTTATCGTGAACAGGAAATGAATCCGGTAATTGTGTGAAAAAATCCCTTCAGACCCGCCAAAAGGTTTTGGTTATAACCAATACACGACTATAGCAGCCCATAGCACAGTCGCCACAGCCAATGTGCAGAGGTCTTTTTTATCCACTATTAAGCTGATTGCCTGTTCAGAGTTAATCCCCGCTTCTGCCAGACAGCTGCCAGGGAATCGAAAAATAGCCCGCCTCTGACACGACTTGACCAGAAGCCTCTACATTTGAAGTTATTTCCGGGAGGCTATTCCAGGAGGCTGTCCGAGAATAGACCGCCCTACTGCACAGACAATATCGGTTCGAATCTATATCCGCGGAATTAACGGCAGTCGTTCATTAGCACTGCGTGCAGAATTATTGCCCGGTACTCCCCGGCGTCGTTGTAAATTATCAGACCCATCCATGGTAAGGCTGACGCCTCTCCTGCCTCTGGCAACCAGAGGCCCATAATGGTTGCCCGCAGCCCTGGACGATGATCTGTGGCAATAATGGCGGTAGAGACACACAATGCCGACCAGTACAAAGAGTACGCCGCCGAAGGCGATACCGGCTATGGCGACGTTACTCAGGCTCGACGCTGACGGGCTTCTGCTGCTGGAGGAAGACGGGATTATTGTTGGGGTAGCAGGGTGTAGCGGACGGGTATAATTTCTGATCATTCCCGCAAAGTCATCATTAAATCGGCAATCCGTTGTTAGTAGTCGATGGTCAAGGCCTGCACATAACTTGTCCAGCTCGAAACGACAACCGTTGTCTGTATTGTTCTGCTCGCGACCATTAACATGAACATTACAAATATCGGGGTCAGGCCCACCCTCGACAGCGGCTGTTGAATCTTTACCCGGACTATCGACCCGGCAGTTAATCGCCGTGGTGCTGACAACAGTGCCAGCGAAATCAATATCTCCCACCCCGATACCCGCCGTTGCCTGGTTGCCCGAGGCTAACACGGTACAATTCAATGCGGTGGTGTTGGCAATCGCTTCAGAGGCAGTGTTACGTCTGACCCGGCCTGCCCCGATGCCCGCGCCTCCGCCGGGACCCGTGGATGCCACATGACAGTTCACGGCCTTGGTGTTGGCAACCGTGGCCAGATCCAGGAGAACCCGCCCTGCGCCGATGCCTGCCCTGCCACCTTGGCCGGCGGCTGCTACGGTACAGTTCACCGCTGTGGTGTCGACAATCACACCACCAATAGCAGCCCGGCCCAAGCCGATACCTGCATCACCATTCTCGCCGGAGGTTACCACTTGGCAGTTCACCGCTGTGGTATCAGCAATTGTGTCGAAGACAGCAGCCACACCCGCGCCGATGCCAGCCGAGCCAGTGCCAGAAAATCCGGTTATGTCTGCACCCGTGTTTTCCACTTGACAATTCACTGCGGTGGTGTTGGTGACCCTGTTCATACTATGATCAAGCCCCCCTGCGCCAATGCCTGCCCCGCCACCGCCAGTCGCCACTTGACAGTTAATTGCTGTGGTGTTGGCAACCGTACCAATCTCGACGAGTCCGGCACCAATGCCAGCCATGCCAAAACCGGGTGTAACTACTTTACAGTTCACTGCTGTGGTGTTGGCAATTATGCCGTTATCATCAAGGCGTCCAGCGCCAATGCCTGCGTTCCCACCTGCCCAGCTGGAGGTTGCCAGTGTGCAGTTCACCGCTGTGGTGTTGACCACCTTGCCTCCTGTGAGCCTGCCCGCACCAATGCCTGCGTTGCTAATGTATCTGGAGCTGGAGGCAGTCACATTGCTGTTCACTGCCTTGGTGTTGATAATCGTGCCATTGACATCCCCGCCGATAATCCCCCCATGCGCTTCATTACCCAAGGCCACTACCCGGGCATTGTCAACGTAAATATTGCTGACTGTGGCCCGGTCTGAAATTTCACAGGCTACCACCCCGGTCGAGCCTTTGGAGGTTATATTGGCACCAGTAAAGCGCAGGCTATCCACGCCACCGGCCAGCGTTTTCACCAGGCAATTTCTGAGGTTGCCAATGGTCACTTTTTTTTTGCCTTCGCCATGGAGGACGCCGGTAAACGGGTGAGTGACATTACCAATGGACTGGCGTAACTGGCCGCCGTCAATATACCCAACAGTTTGCTGGTAATTGCCATTGAGCGGGTAGTGCGGGTCATGGCCAATCTTGCCCAGGGTTTCGGCATCTGGCACCGCAATCCACGGGTCGCTGTTACGGTTGATGGTTGCTGCCATGCCAGCAGTGGCAAGACCGGACAACAATCCCAGCGCCACCACTGCCTTTGGCCGCTGACCAGCCAGGCTGGCGGTTTTGCGTTGCTGCAGCGGTGGGTTGGTGCCTTCGTTTACCAGAGTTTCATCCGGGGCCGGTAAAAGCGGTTCTACCCCGGACTCCCCGGATACATCAAGGCTGCCCAATCGTCCCTGTTGCCCTGAAGATATCGTCGTCGCAGGTGACCAGTTGCCTGCAGTGCCAACTTTCGGCGAGGCCGGTGACTCTATCAAAACGACTACCTCATAATGACATTAATTA
>NZ_JAHHPO010000251.1 GCF_024606365.1 Endozoicomonas sp. ONNA2 | reverse complement strand
ACTCCCGACATCCTGCTCCCAAAGCAGGCGCGCTACCAGACTGCGCTATACCCCGTCAGAGGTTTTTCATCATATTGTTTTTGAAAGATAAGTCAACAGTAAAACATAGCTATTTTTTATACTTGCCAGTTGAAAATTGTCCATACAACTCTGCCAGGGATTGGCCAGACAGAACCAACGTTGGCCACACAATGGTATCCACAGCCTGATGTCGTCATATCACCCCGGTTGATATCAAGGCAGCCTTTCCCGGTTGAGCCTCAGCTATGCTTTATCTCTTGACTTACGGCACTTTTTCAAAGTGTTTGCAATCAGAAATGCCAGTTCCAGCGCCTGGTCGGCATTCAGGCGAGGATCACAGTGGGTGTGATAACGATTACCCAGGTGATCCTCCGTCACGGCACGGGCACCCCCGACACACTCCGTCACATTCTGGCCTGTCATCTCAAAATGAACACCGCCGGCATAGGTTCCCTCAGCACGGTGAGCCGCGAAGAACTGCTCTACTTCTGAGAGAATTTTCGATACTTCACGGGTTTTATAGCCATTGCCGGCCTTATAGGTATTCCCGTGCATTGGATCACAGCTCCAGAGCACATTGCGCCCTTCACGCTGAACGGCTTTCAACAATGGCGGCAACCCTTTCTCTACGTTGTCAGCGCCCATACGAACGATAATGTTCAACTTGCCAGGCATATTCTCCGGGTTGATCAGGTCAATCAGCCGAATCAGGTCATCCGGTGGCAGGGTTGGGCCGGCTTTCAAACCGATCGGGTTTTGAATACCACGGACAAATTCAACATGTCCACCATCGACCTGACGGGTACGGTCACCCACCCAGAGCATATGGGCTGAGCAGTCATACCAGTCACCGGACAAGCTGTCACGGCGGGTCAGTGCCTGCTCATAAGGCAGTAACAACGCTTCATGGGAGGTATAAAACGCGGTTTCACGAATGGTGGATGAATGCTCTGCACAGATGCCACAGGCTCTCATGAAATCCAGCGATTCATCAATTCGGTCAGCCATGTAGCGGTACTGATCAGTCTGGGGGCCGTTTGCAACAAAGTCCAGATTCCAGGCATGCACCTGTTCCAGTGAGGCCAGGCCGCCCTGGGCAAATGCACGCAGCAGGTTCAGCGTGGCAGCCGCCTGGTGATAGGCCTGCAGCATTCTCTCGGGGTCCGGGTTGCGAGCCGCCGGGGTAAACTCGGTGCCGTTAATAATGTCTCCGCGATAGATCGGCAACTCAACACCATTAATGGTTTCGGTACCAGAGGTTCTCGGCTTGGCAAATTGACCAGCCAAACGTCCTACCTTGATCACCGGGCAGGCAGCGCCAAAGGTGAGTACCACCGCCATTTGCATCATGACTTTAAAGGTATCGCGAATGTTATTGGCCGAGAATTCCAGGAAACTTTCAGCGCAGTCTCCCCCTTGCAGCAGAAATGCCCTGCCTTCGGTCGCTTCTGCCAGCCGGTTCCTCAGCTCATTCACTTCACCGGCAAACACCAGTGGCGGCATGGTTGCAAGTTGCTGCTCAACCCGATGCAATGTTTCCTGGTCAGGATATTCTGGCAGTTGGAGCAACGGCATATGTCTCCAGCTATCAACAGTCCATGAGTTCATTCAGTCACCAGCTCTTTCACACTCGCTAAAACCAGCCATTCTACCTGAATAACCTCATCAAGGCTGAGAGATTTTCCCAAGAGTAATTATGGAAGAGATGTCAAGGTTTTTGTTGCTGAGATTAACAACACAAATGCCCATGGCGCGTGAAAATATTTTGCGCCACCCTCAGGGATGAAAATGGTTAAGCAAAATATATTTCACGGCAAAAGATCAGTGTGCAATCAAGGTGTGCGTTTACATTTTACCAGCCAGCATCAGGCTGGCTCAGCAGAAATACATCCGTGAACCGGGTCCCATGGTGGTGAGAGGCTATTGGCCGCTACTAAAAATCTAACATAATCTGCAATTATGTAGACTTATCTACGCCGTCAGCATGGATGCACGACGAATCGTGTCTAACTCCACTCTTGCGTAGGGTTTAGGGTCGAGCTGTAACGTGTCTCGACGGGGACGCCTGGTCCATAATTATCAAGGTTCAAACTTGCGTTGAAGTCCCTGTCGTGTAGAGTTTTGCATTTCGGACACTGCCACTGTCTGTCAGACAATGTGAGATTGTCGTTTATTTAATTGCAAGTATGAACCGCACATTTTTTCGAACTCGGAAAGAACCGGTCGGCGATGATAACCTGGCAGCCTCTCAACTCTGCCTTGTACTCAATAAGCTCTCTCAGCTTACCGAAACCCGCATCGCTGATCGCTCTTGCCAGTTTGTGATTCTTCATCATGCCTTTTACATTCAGGTTTTCGATGGTGATTATTTTGAATTTTGCGGTCAGATAATCACTTACTTCATGTAATACGGCTGATCGTTGGTTACTTATCCTGTAATGAAGTTTGGCAACTGCTCGCCTGGCTTTCGCATAGCGGTTGCTTCCCTTTGTTTTGAGGCTTGATCCTCTCTGTTTCCGGTTAAGGCGTTTCAGAGAGTACTTTAACTTCTGATTAGCAGCAAAGGTTTGACCATCCGAGCAGATAGCCAAATCTTTGATGCCAAAATCAACACCGACAGATGCTTTCTCTTGGTGTTTTGGGTC
>NZ_JAHHPO010000250.1 GCF_024606365.1 Endozoicomonas sp. ONNA2 | reverse complement strand
CACGACAACCGCCTGATAAAACCGCCACCGCAACGCTCTATGCCAACCACTTGCCCAACACCTCCCTGGCCCTGGGGGCCATGGTTGGTCTTTCTGCTCTCGGCGCCTCATCGGCATCGGGCTGTGACTCAACCTCCGGGATTCGGGTGGACAACCCCGATATCCTCGGCAAGATTTGCACCGGTGATCGTCGATATCCTTGCCACGGAACGTATTATCTGACTGGAAAAATCACTGCGGACAAAAACTGGAAGCCTATTGGCGATAACAATAACGGGGGCAAATTCACCGGCCAGCTGTGCGGCAATGGCACTATTAGCAAACTCGACCACTGCCTGGTTAAACATCTGGCTGATAATGGGAGTATTGATGGCCTGCACTTTAAAAAAGCCCGTATAGCTCCTGCAACCGATACTCCCGATCCGGTCGGGGTAGCGGCTTGTAAAATGTCAGGCAACGCCAGGGTCAGTAATATCCGGGTTACCAACAACTCCACAATTAATTACAAGGGTAACGCAGGCGCAGGTATTGTCGTGGGCGAGCTTGAAGCAGGCACTGTTGACAGCATAACAGCAAAAAACTGCAATTTGACAACCATAGGCAAATGGGCAAGTGCCGGTATTGGGGCTGGCAAAGTTACAGGGGGAACTGTAATCAACACAAATGCAATAAACTGCCAATTGAAAACCGAAGGTGAATTTGCAAACGCCGGTATTGGCGCCGGATTATCCAACAATTCAGTTATAAACGGCACCTATGCCAAAGGCTGCAGTGTAACAACCTATGGTAAATATGCTGATGCCGGTATTGGAGTGGGGGAAAGTAAAAATGGCAAAATAGAAAACACATCAGCGCAAAACTGCACAGTGGCAACCCATTCTAATGAGACTCATGCCGGTATTGGAGCGGGACAGTCCAAAAATGATTCAGTTACCGGCACAAAGGCACTGCTCTGCACGGTAACAACTACTGGTTACAAATCACGTGCCGCTATTGGGGCGGGAGTATCGGTCAATTCAATGGTTACCAACACGGCCGCGGGGTACTGCAATGTAACAACTACTGGTAAATCTTCAGCAGCCGCTATCGGGGTCGGGTTCAATAAAGAGGGAGTTGTTACCGATACAACAGCGGGTTACTGCACTGTGAAAGCTTCAGGTCCTGATGCATATGCCGCAATTGGCCAGGCATTAGGCCAAAAGGAGAGCGTTCAAAATACCAGGGTGATTAACAGCAACTTTAGCAGTAGTGAAATTGATGTTGATGATATCCGTGATCGAGAAGGAGGCAGCCTGGTTGCCTGTAATGTCAGGATTAACAGTAAACAACTGAAACCAGCAACCTCCGACAAGGCCTGTAACAATCTGCACGACAAGTTCTGTAAAAAAATGGCCCCTCTGGTACCACGGGCTTGCCGAACCATCAAAC
>NZ_JAHHPO010000249.1 GCF_024606365.1 Endozoicomonas sp. ONNA2 | reverse complement strand
TTTTGTCAATAGAGTTTTGTCAATAGAGTTTTGTCAATAGAGTTTTGTCAATAGAACCCGAAGCCAGTCGCCCACCAGGCAATTGCCTGGTTGAGAGCACACGGCCGGTATGCTGATGCAACTTTGCCGTGAAAAATATTTTGTTTAACCATTTTTCATTCTTGAGGGAGACGCAAAATATTTTCACGCGCCATGGGCATTTGACATGCAGGTTTTATGAGTATTGATTCCCACGTCTTACCCATTAAAGAAAAGTAAGCAGTAATGAAAAATCATCGGTTTAATTGCCCGCCGGTATGTGAGTGTCAGCAAGCAGCTTTCAAGGGGCAGCGGCAGAGCCAGGATATCCCAAGATTGTCAGACGGGTTTGTTGCACTTTTATGGTGAATAGAAACGATAATGGTTTTAGTGATATTTGCATCTATAAAGCACTGGCCGGTAAATAACGGTTGAGTTCATTCCTGAAAATTCCGTGACAAATCCTTATGGACACCCATCGGGTTTGCTCAGATCCCACACCTTGACGGTACAGTCTTCGGAGCCTGAAGCCAGTAACCTATCGGACAATGCCGTGACTGAGTTCACCCAGCAGGTATGCCCTTTCAGCGTCACCACGCATTTCTTCCCGTCGGGCTTGCTCAGATCCCATATCTTTATGGTCCTGTCATCAGAGCCCGAAGCCAGCCGTCCATCGGCCAATATTATGACTGAGAACACCACCTCGGTATGTCCTTTTAGCGTCACAACACATTGCTGCCCATCGGGCTTACCCAGATCCCACACCTTTATGGTCTGGTCATAAGAACTCGAAGCCAGAC
This sequence comes from Endozoicomonas sp. ONNA2, assembly GCF_024606365.1. Taxonomy (GTDB): domain Bacteria; phylum Pseudomonadota; class Gammaproteobacteria; order Pseudomonadales; family Endozoicomonadaceae; genus Endozoicomonas. The sequence goes on along the minus strand of NZ_JAHHPO010000249.1, from coordinate 792 downwards.
GCCCATCGGGAAATACCGTGAGTGAGAACACATGATGTTCATGACCATACAGCGTCGCGACGCATTGCTGACCATCGGGCTTGCCAAGGTCCCACACCTTTACAGTGTTGTCAGCAGAGCCCGAAGCCAGCCGCTCACCGGACCGCTCACCGTAAAATGGTGTGGCAAAGCTTACCCAATTGGTATGCCCTCTCAACGTTGCCACACATTGCTGCCCGTCGGGCTTGCCCAGATCCCATAACTTTACGGTCTGGTCATGAGAGCCAGAAACCAGCCGACCACCGGGCATTGGCCTGACTGAGTTCACCCAATCGGTATGCCCTCTCAACGTTGCCACGCATTTCTGGTCGTCTGGTTTACTCAAATCCCACACTTTGATGGTTTGGTCATCAGAAGCCGAAGCCAGTCGCCCATCGGGCAATGACGTCACTGAGCTGACAAGTTCGGTGTGCCCCGTAAGTGTCGCCACGCATTGCTCCCGCTTGCTCAGGCACCCTATCTTTATGGTCTTGTCAAAAGAGCATGAAGCCAGTTGCCCATCAGGCAATGCGGTGACTGATTTCACCGATGCGTTATGCATTTTCAGGGTGCCCACGCAAGTTTGCCCGACATCATCTTCCACAGCAGCCAGATATCCATTGCTTTCAATTCGATGATAAGCAAGCCGTAATAAAGGATCTTTAATACCATTACCGGGTACAGCAGGTATGTTCCTGTTTGCAATTATTTTTCTATACGCGTCAGCGGCAGAGCCATAATATTGATCGGATAGTTTTCTCAGTCGTTCTTTGG
>NZ_JAHHPO010000248.1 GCF_024606365.1 Endozoicomonas sp. ONNA2 | reverse complement strand
AGAATGGAAGCATTACTGTCATGATGGAAAACTTTTTCTTGCAATGCGGGGCGGATCGTATATTACCCCCCCGTTTTCTGCGCAAAAGGAAAGACCTGACCACCGTTTTTGTGACCCCCGTTTTTGACCCCCGTTTTCCTGACCCCCGTTTTCCTTCGGTATGGTTATGCCCCCTGCAGGCTGGTGTCTCCCAGTCCAGGATCACTGCCCCAAAAACACCGGCAGCACTGAATCCGGCAACGTTCTGCGGGTTGTCCGGCAGTTCCACGGCAGTGTCCGGCTCCAGTATCTCCGTCACGCTGCCCACGGCACTGGCAGGCAGACTGAGTCGCTGGCCTTTCTCCTTTGCCAGCCCCAGATCAGTAAAGTCGCTGATCATCGCCACCCGGTCACCGGCCTTGCTGGACCGACCAACCAGCTTGTTCAGGAACTCGTGTACGTAGAGGTCTACCGTTGCGGGCAGGGCAGGAAATTTAGCCATGACTCTCCTAAACTGGTGGGCAGTGAATAAAAGGATTCAAAGAATGGAAAATAGCAACAATCTGTATGACACCGATTACCAGCAGTGGGCAGAGCAGCAAAAACAGTTATTACAATCCGGCCAGCTTGATCGGCTTGATATAAAAAACCTGCTGGAAGAATTAGGGCAAGCCGTGAAAAACAATCGTCGTTCCCTAAAGTCCGGTTTGAAAATTTTAATACTGCATCTACTAAAAGTGGACTATCAGCTTCGGGTGCTTCAAGACCCTTGGGTGCAGGATAAGGTGATTCATACCTGGCTGCCGAGCATCAACAATCCACGCAGCGACATTATCGACCTTCTGGCAGACAGCCCATCCCTGAAGCATCATCTGACTGATGTTATTGCGCAAAGTTATCCAATGGCCAAGGCAGAAGCTGTTGAACAGATGAACAAATACATTCACTCTCCCCAAAAACGGCTAACGGCCAGCAGCTTCCCCGATACTTGCCCCTGGACTTTTGAACAACTGATGTCGCTGGATTTATATCCTTAAAACTCTGCCATGGAACTGGCCACAGTCACAGCAGGGAAGCTGAAAGCTGTGGTCAAGTCTTTCTTTTTGAACACAGGCAAGATTCATGACACAAGACAGGTCTTGATCTTTGGCGTTGATTTCAAGGTTCAAGACTTAACGTTAGAATTCCTGATTGTTCAGCTGAAAATTCAAACGTCTAATGACTTTCAAAAGGAAAGACCTGATCCCAGTTTCGTGACCCCAGTTTCGCAAAAGGAAAGACCTGACCCCAGTTTCGACCCCAGTTTCTTTTTCCTTAAACTCAGTGTTCCTGATGATTGCGGTAAAGCATCTGAATATACTGAAGTTATTTACAGACAATTCCCAAGCGCTATTTTCCACAACAGTATACCTGCTTCTTCAAAAGCCAGGGGAGGCAGGTAGCACAAAGAGCTTGATCACCTGAAAGCCAACTATACTGCCAGAGTGTGAACGGTGCATTTTTCGCATTGCCCATTTGCCCGCAAAACTGATTGGTATGATAAGTAGCTAACCATATGAAATCATATATTTCTGACTCCTTGTGCTGGCACTGTGCTTCGTTACAACTCCGGTCACATAGCTACGGCTATGCTCCCTCCGT
>NZ_JAHHPO010000247.1 GCF_024606365.1 Endozoicomonas sp. ONNA2 | reverse complement strand
CTCCCATATCCCTCAAGGCATGAACGTGGTTGTTGCCTGCAGCGCTGTTCATTCTGAGGGCTTCGCGCAGGAATTGAGCCTTCTCTTGCTCTGTCAGTTTCTCTGTCAGTGTGGCTTCCATCCCCAGTAAAAAATGAACCATGTTGTTACCGGCGGCGCTGTTGGTTCTCAGGGCCATGAACAGCAATTTTATCATCCGTTGCTCTGTCAGAGTGCCTCCCATTTTAACCAAGTGGCTGGCATTGTTGAGACCGGCCATACTGAACATTTTCAGGACGTTCTCCAGGCTTTTGCTCAGTTCTTTCTTGGGCAGTGCGGCTTTCATCTTCGTCGCTAAGAAAGTGACCAGGTTGTTACCGGCAGCGCTGTTGATTTTCAGGGCTTCGCGCAGGAATTGTACCTTCTTTTTCTCTGGCAGTTTGGCTCCCATATCCACTAAAATGTTCACTACATCTCCACTAAAATGCTCACTAGCAGCAATCTGATCGTTAACTGTAGCAAACTTCACTCCCGAATATTTCTTCAGGGGTTCTTCCAACCATCTTATTAGGTCTTCCATCCTCCATAGGGCTTCTTTCGGGGGTTCCCTCTGAGCTTCCACCGGAGGGGCATTCTGAGCTTCCCTCAGGGCCTCCTTCATGAATTCAAGTAAAAATTGTTCCAGCTCTTCCTCGGGTAGTGTGGCGCCCATCTCCAATAAATGTTTGATATTGGTGATACCTGCAGTACTGGACGTTCTCAGAACTTCCCTCAGGACTTGTGGCAGTTCTTCCTCGGGCAGTGTGACGCCAGTCTTCCTTAGAGCACTGACATAACGGTTGCCGAAATCACTGTCCATTCTCACAGCATCGCTCAGGGCTTGTGTTTGCAGGATTTTTATTTTGTTTTCAACGCTGGTTTCTTTAATATCCTTTCGAAATTGTATTTTGGTTTCACAAAATTCCGTTAAGTCCTGCTTGTCACCCAGGCTACGGAATATCGTTGTGTGTATCTCTTCAGTGAGTGGGGTGATAATTAAACCTTTATAGTTAGCCTTTGTATCTGCCTTGATTTTCGGACAATTATCTGGCGTTGATGTCGGTAGAGATAAATCGCTCGGGAAGCTATTCGGATTGCAAGGTAGTGCCATTTGAATATCCTGAAAACTAAAGATTTATAATTAAACACGCTTATTTGGGT
>NZ_JAHHPO010000246.1 GCF_024606365.1 Endozoicomonas sp. ONNA2 | reverse complement strand
TCATCCCTGAGGGTGGCGCAAAATATTTTCACGCGCCATGGGCATTTGTGCTCTTTATGTGCTTCGTGGTTCCAATTCAAGACCCGCAGTACCTGGAAACCAACCCGCCTGCACTCGATCGCAGAAGCTAAAAAGAATAAGGAACAATAGCCCCATCAGGAAGAATTCCTTAATGTCTGGTCACCGGCTTATGATATTAATGTGACTCAGGGTGCAACGGGTCTGCATTTCAATATTGATGACTATTCCAATGAGTTGAGTCTGGATTTGGCGCTGGACGTAGCCCCTTATTTTCCATTGTCAGCGACACAGTCCAAAGAGATATTGACAGAGCTTCGTAGTGTGACCGACAACTGGCAACAATACGCGAATGAAATTGGCATTAATCGTCAGGAACAGCAGTTACCGGAATTAATACTATTTTGAAACTATATTTTCATTTTGGTTTTAATAAAGAGCTTATAGCTTCATTTTTCTGCTTCTCTCAGTTGCTGGATTTCCAGTCAGAAGTTCACTTCGTTCATCGTTTGAACAGAGCCTTTCATAACGTTATTATTCCAGATTAGTCATCAATAAAATCCATTTTAGTCGGATTATAAATCCATAATGGTCGATTTCAAAATCCATATTAGTCTAAAATAAAATCCATATTAGTCAAGACTGTATTGCTATGGATTTCATACCAAGAGCCATTGAACGTAACTTGCGGGAATGCTTGAAGGATACGCCGGTAGCCATTATCACCGGTCCCCGGCAATCTGGCAAAACGACCCTTGCGCGGCACCTGCTGGAGACACTCAAGCCTGAGGGTTCCGGCAGTTACCTGACCCTGGATGACGAAAATATCCTGATGGTTGCCCGCAATGACCCTATTGGTTTGCTGCGTAATCAACCGCGTCCGGTCATTATTGATGAAATTCAGCGGGCTCCGGAATTGATTCGCACGATCAAGCTGCTGGTGGATGAAGATCGTCAACCCGGGGCTTTTATCCTGACCGGTTCCGCCGATCTGATGACGCTGCCGACGCTGGCAGATTCACTGGCTGGCCGGGCAGAATGCATTACCCTGTACCCCTTCAGTCAGAATGAGTTGATGCAGAGGCCTGCTGGCGGGCAGGGAGAGCATGATATTATCAAGCAGCTACTGTCTGTGGATCTTACACCACAGCCCGGATCGCTGCTTGAGCTTGATCAGGTTATTTCGGCCATAGCCTGTGGTGGTTATCCGGAAGCAATACAGCGTTCTGCCAATCGCAGGACACGCTGGTTCAGATCGTATGCCGATGCCATTATCCGGCGGGATATCAGAGAAGTTTTTCAGTTGCAAAAGCTGGATGAAATGGCGCAGCTGCTTAAATCACTGTCTTCTATCTCTTCTGGGGCGCTGAACTACGCAAGTCTTGGCAAAGCGATAAAGATGGATAGCAAGTCTGTGCAAAAATACGTTGCAGCTCTTGAAAACCTTTATCTGGTCAAGCGAATTCCCGGCTGGCACCGGAATGAACTCAAGCGGGCAATTAAGCAGGCAAAGGTTCATTTTGTGGACACTGGGCTGCTGTGTTCCCTGAGAGGTATAAATGCAGCAGCGATTAAAGCTGACAGAAATCTTATGGGGTCGTTGATGGAAACCTGGGTCTGCTCCGAACTACTGAAGTCTATCGCCATCAGTGATCAGGACTGCCAGCTTTTTCACTATCGTGACAAGAGTCAGCGAGAAGTGGACTTTATTCTGTCAGGGCATAATGGCCAGGCCACAGGTATTGAGGTCAAGGCCGGCATGACGATCAAAAAAGAGATGTTCGCTACTCAGGAAATGCTAATTGCAACGGGCAGTATTCAGCGGGGGGTAATTGTTTACAACGGTGATAAGGTGCTGCCCTTTTCGGATAAACTGGTGGCTTTGCCGGTAGGGTGTCTGTTTTGAATATAATCTGTATGTCGTGCAAAAAAAAGTGAGAACAAAATCATTGCGCAGCATAAAGAAATCAAAAGTATTACAGAACCCGGCAAGAACAAAAATAACCACTTAACCAGTTGATTTTAATGGAATGCTCGTTTCGTTCGGGACGAAAGGTTCGGAGGTTCGAATCCTCTCACGCCGATCAGTGAAATCTTCCAGTCGCTCTGTTGCAGGCTTTTCCTGTCGATCCGTAGCCATGTAAGCGTCAATGTTCGCAGCATTAAACGCCTGCAGGTTGGACCCTGAGTAATAGCCATTATCCTCACTCATTTTGCCAATGGACGCGTTATTATCTGTTGCTTCTGCAATGGCTTCCGGTGCCGGCTTCACTTCCTGCTTGTCATTGGCATGCTGGCTGATGTGCTGGTCAACAATGATACCGTAGCAGGGCAGCCTATTCTCGGACAGCCTCCTGGCGATCCGGGCAATTTATCCAGCATGGGGTATCAACTGGACGAAACCGGGCGTTATGCACGACAGGGAGCCAATGGTGGCCCGGAGTTCCAAGACCTCAATCAGGCAGGCCAACAGGCTTATGAAGACTTTATGAGCCAGTACGGACCGCAGGAAGCCGTACAGCGCATTGCTTACGACCCCCGATTCCTGGAAACCCAGAGCGCACCACAGTTTGGCCGCTATGGTCTGGGCTTTGATACCGCCAGGCGAATGAACCGCCAGCCCGCTGCCTGGCAGAACCAGCCCGACCCCGCTAAAATGGAGGCCTTGCTGGCAACCAGACGCAACGGCAGCAGTGGTGACGATAATCTGCCAGCACCGGATGATAGTGATTACCGGATACCAACCCGGGATCAGGGTCAGACCCCGGCATCGGGCTATCAGCCAGGCAAGAGTTTTTATGGTGACTGACCAATAAACCCATTGCCAGCCCCATAACTCTATACTATGTTTTCAATGTCATACATCGAATACAGGTAGGGTTATGGGTAAACAACTGCTCTCTATCCGGCTGGAAGACGAAACGCTGGAGAAAATGAAGGTGATTGCTGAAGCCTGTGAGCGGGACACTGCTTACATTGCTCGAAAGGCAATCGAGGAACATATCGAGCGTGAACACTGGGTCATTGAGGAAACCCGTAAGCGCATGGCCGATATTGATCAGGGTAAAGCCAGTTTTGCCGGTAATGAGGATGTGAAGGCCAGAGCATACAAGCGTGCCGAAGCCGTCAGCGGGAAAGGAGCCGTCAGCGGGAAAGGAGCCGTCAGCGGGAAAGGTGAAGGTTGATGCAGGTTATCTGGGAAACTCGCGCAGAAAACGACCTTGCCGGGTATCAGGATTACATTCACCAATTCAACCCGAAGGCATCCATAGACGTTGTGGATCGCATCTTTGATTGTGTCGACACCATCACTGAACAGCCGTTAATGGGGAAGCCTGGCAGGATCGACGGAACCCGCGAGTTTGCCATACCGGATTTGCCCTTAACCCTTATCTATCGCGTGCAAGAGGCCAGCCTGATTATTGTGATCCTGCATCACCACCGAAAAAAACGCTAAACGGCTGGCAACCATTCATCCAGCATGATCTGAGGACATTCAGCCAGAAACTGATTCAGGAAACCAAGCGTTTAGAAAAGTCCGCCATGGCGCTGGCCAAGGCCCGACGCAAGCCCATTGCTACCGCCAACCGTGTCGGCTTGCTGCAACAGGCCAGGGCGGCACTGGAAAGTCAGCGGCTGGACGAGTTCAATCACCTGATGACGGATATTCGTCAGACCAATCAGGAAGAACAGCAGCGCTTGTCAGGCACAGATCCGGCCAATAGCAACACCTGCGACAGCCGGTTAAGCAATCAGCAGTACCGGGAATACCTGCAGATGACCGCCGAAGAGCCCCGGTATCTCAGTTGATTTCTCAGATTCTGATGATCCGCAGGTTACTTTCTTCCCGCCCCGGCAGCCGTTTGAAAGTAAGCGTCCAAACAGGGGGCAGACTCCCCCTACTTGTCGAGATCGGCTTTT
>NZ_JAHHPO010000245.1 GCF_024606365.1 Endozoicomonas sp. ONNA2 | reverse complement strand
GCTGAGAAAAAAGAGCCGGAAAAGACTCCTGACCAGGGAACGAAATCATCCGCAGCATCGCCTGCCCCAAGTACTGAGCATGTCCATCAGTCAGAAACAGTTCATGCTCAACACTCGGCCCCTTCCGCAATGCCGTCGTATACCCCAGCCCCCGGCGCACATACCGCTCCAGTGTCCGAGTATGCGCAGCCTCCAACTCATGGAGCACAACCACAAGCCGAAATATCCGCAGTAACTCAACATCCCCTGCATGCCCAACATGATGCTGCCTTCGTCTCTTCTGATGACAAAGAACCTGCTCCACTGAATTACCATTCAGCATTTGACAAGAGGGTTGATACTCAGCTTCAACGCATGAATGAGTTAGTGGATGAAGATGATTCTGACCAATCACATGTAAGCGAAGATTCCATTTCAGCTTCTACAGTCCCCGAAACCAATCAAATAGTGAGTGATTATTTAGCCGAGCTAGCTGAATCGTTGCGACAGCCGGAGGTTGAAGAGCAAGTTAGTCCCCAACAAGCTCAAACTGTTCAAGCACCTACCCAACTTGCTCGACCAAAAGCTAAAACTGCTCAACCAAAAGCTCAAACTGCTCAACCAAAAGCTCCACCTAAAGCTCAAACTGCTCAACCAAAAGCTCCACCTAAAGCTCAAACCGCTCAACCAAAAGCTCAAACTGTTCATCAGCAAACCCAAACTGATCAAGAATATCAACAGCGTCCCCTGGCTCAAAGTGCCGCGGATATCTACACACTTGCCAGACAAGGTGCAACTGATGCATTACGTGATAGCCTGGGCGCTCAGGCCAAGGGAATGGATGATCAATTCGGACACTTTAGGTACAGTAAGAGTAAATAGAAGTAACTTTTCGAAGTACTGAGGTTCAACTCTGCACGGTCGCATTTTGCGGCCGTTTTACTGTGCAAGCAGTTAGCCAAATGGAATCGAATATGACTATTCTCATCCGCCGGAACCCATGAGCCCCTGGCAACCGCTTTATTTTCCAGCCAGCCTGTAGAGTTCCTCTATCCATGGCTGTATATCACCAACCTGGGCAGCAATCCAGTCAGGGTTATAACAGGTATCCAGATAGCGATCACCCGGATCACACAACAGGGTAACGATCGATCCTTCCTGACCACTGGATTTCATCTCGGCAGCAATTTGCAGGGCCCCATATAAATTAGTCCCGGTACTTGGGCCGGCCTTTCGACCCAGTATCTTTTCCAGCCAGTGAATGGTTGCAATAGCGGCCACATCAGGTACACGACGCATGTCATCAATCACGCCAGGAATAAACGACGGTTCGACTCTCGGGCGCCCAATACCCTCTATGCGAGAGCCCTGACCAATCGTCAGGCTGGTGTCGCCACTGGCGTAGTAATCCATGAACACTGAGTGATCCGGGTCGACTACACATAAACGGGTATTCAGCTTTTGATATCGAATGTAACGGCCAATGGTGGCCGATGTTCCTCCGGTTCCCGGGCTCATGACAATCCAACTGGGCACCGGATATTGCTCCGCCTGCATCTGTCGAAAAATGGCATCGGCAATATTGTTGTTACCCCGCCAGTCCGTTGCCCTCTCTGCATAGGTAAACTGGTCCATGTAATGTCCATTCAGCTCTCTGGCCAACCGCTGGGATTCGGCATAAATCTCACTGGAGCAATTGACCAGGTGGCACTGACCACCGTAAAACTTGATCTGTTGTATTTTTTGAGCGGAGGTCGATCTGGGCATGACAGCAATAAATGGCAAGCCCAGCAGCCGGGCAAAATAGGCTTCAGAAACGGCCGTGCTTCCGGAAGATGACTCAATAATGGTGGTATGCTCTCCAACCCAACCATTACAGATGGCATAGAGAAATAAAGATCGGGCCAGACGGTGCTTCAGGCTTCCTGTCGGGTGCGTGCTTTCATCTTTCAGATACACCTCGATACCGTTGATTCCCGGTAATTCAAGTCGTATCAGGTGGGTATCTGCGCTGCGTTGAAAATCCGCCTCAATCTTGCCGATAGCTTCACTCACCCATTGGCGACCACTCATAACTTTCCTCCCCTGCAGGGTCAAAGTACGTCCATATGAATTTATCGGGTGGGGAAAACGCTTCATCAGGCGCTTTTGATATGAATACTTTCGTACCTTCCTGTACACCCAACCTATTACACAGAATATTTTAAACCTGTCCCTCATACACA
>NZ_JAHHPO010000023.1 GCF_024606365.1 Endozoicomonas sp. ONNA2 | reverse complement strand
CAGAGTGCCGGCACAAGGAGTCAGAAATATATGATTTCATATGGTTAGCTACTTACTGCTCAGCGATGCGGTAAAGAAGCTCAATGAAGGCGTCTGTACTTTTCTGACTGGGTGATTCAATTCCGAATTTATTATGAAAATAGATGGACAACTGACAATCCCTGTTACCCAGCATAACGGTATAGCCATCATCCATTGACTTTGCGGTAATACCTTCCAGAAGGTAGCCTCCGGAAACCTGTTCTCCCTTGTCCAAAATCCGGGCAAATGCCAAAAGACACTTTTGAATATCGATATGTTGATCCACTGTACTGGCTCCTTCACAAAAGCAAGGATCCCTGGTCAGGTAATCAGGGAGGCATAGAGAAAACAGTGCAATATAAACACCACAAGGGTGACAATGGCTCGCATGGACAGGTAAGACTTTACCCACCCATCGGCCAGAGAGTCCGTATTGACGCACTCAATGATCAGTGTTGCCAGATAGCCAATGGCAAGAACCACCAACATCTGTTGATCCCCCAACCCTGCCAGAAGCGCTGCGAATACCCAGAGTGCAATGACATTACTGGCCAGTACTTTAATCAAGCTTCCGGATTGATTCTCACGGTAGACGGCTTGTCCCCATAAGGAACCGGCCATAAAGCTGCAGATAATGACGGAATAAATAATGAATAGCTGCTCCCCTGTGTGATCAACCAGAGACAGGCCCCTGATGGATAGAGACAGCGAAATAATAAACGGCGTTATTCCCAGCCAGGCGAGCCAGCACATGAGTCGTTGAAAGTGATTCACTGAATTACCCTTTTGTTTAATCTTTTGTCGCACGCCAGGAGACTGTCCGAGAATAGACTGCCCTACACGGCAACTGCTCCTGCCTAGCTCATGCATCCATGCAGCCGTGCGGCGGCAGCAAATTGGTCTAAAAATCCGCTTCTGTTCGGCAAATAGCCCCGCTACTTGTGCCCTTCAGGGTATTCACCTCACAAAACCGAATTTTTCCTCAATTTTCTGACGTCCTCGCTACGGGGACGCCCAGTCGGGCGCTATTCTCGGACAGCCTCCTGGTACAAA
>NZ_JAHHPO010000244.1 GCF_024606365.1 Endozoicomonas sp. ONNA2 | reverse complement strand
TGTGTCTCTGTGCCTTTGTGGTTCAAATTCAAATCTATCAACCTATATCAATGTCGCTGTTTACGGGGCTTTTAAGCTTAAGTCAGTGCCATTGGCCTGAAGCCTCCATCCGGGAAGAAACAAAATAAGTCGGCTTCAGTCAGCAGCCGACCTCTCTACCGATCAGGAATCAATATTCCGATAATCGAATCCCTTGAAGCTTATTTTGTACAGCAGTGAATAGATCACCGGCAGTACGATCAGTGTCAGTACGGTAGCAAAGCCCAGGCCGAAGATAATGGTCACCGCCATGGATTTGAAAAAGGCATCAAACAACAATGGCATCATACCCAGCATGGTGGTCAGGGCCGCCATACAGACTGGCCGCAGACGGCTGACCGCAGCATGGAATATGGCCTCATGCTCTTCCCGGCCTTCTTCCAGCTCCAGTTTGATCTGTTCCACCAGAACAATACCGTTCTTGGTGATCATGCCCGACAGACTCAGCAGCCCCAGCAGTGCCATAAAACTGAACGGTGCATTCAGCGCAAGCAGCCCGGCCACCACGCCAATCAAAGCCAGGGGAACCGTACACCAGATAGCTATAGGCTGTCGTATGGTGTTAAACAGGAATACGGTAATCAGAAACATCCCCAGATAGCCCAGCGGCAAAGAGGCAAATACAGCACTCTGTGCATCAGAAGACAACTCATGAGTACCGCCCCATTCCAGCTGGTAACCATCGGGTAGTGGAATAGCTTCGATTTTTGCCCGTACCTTGCGCAAGACACTGTCGGTGGTTTCATCGCTCAACAACTCAGGATCTGCCATCACAGAAAGCATACGCTTACGGTCCCGGCGGATGATCAGCGGGTTTTCCCACTCGGTAGCAAAACTGGAAATAGCCTGGGTGATGGGCACATAGCTCTGGTAATCAGCACTCCAGACCTGCAGATCGGTAATGCTATCGGCATTCAGACGCTCGGACTGCGGAGCACGGACAATCAACGGCATTAACTGGCTGCCTTCACGATAGACGCCAACCTGACGGCCGGTGAAATTGACCAGCAAAGCGTCGTCCAGGGCCTGTTTGGATATACCGCTGCGCCGGGCACTGGCTTCATCCAGGTGTGGGCGAACAAGGCTGACCTGGTTACGCCACCCATGTCGTATATGAGTGGCCATTGGCTCATCACGCAATACATTGATGGCCTGTACCGCCAGGGTTCGTAATACTTCCGGGTCCTCGCCATAGAAACGGGCTTCAATTTCTGCGGCCGGTGAAGGGCCATTCTGTAAGTATTTGACCCGGTATTCCACATCACCGAAGTCTTCGCTCAGCAGGGTGTCCAATGACGGAATCAGCGGTGGAATGGCTTCCAGGTTATCCGTCTCGATAATCAGCTGACCATAACTGCTGTATTGTTTTTCCGGCATGTAAGGGAGAATAAATCGCTGTGCTCCCTGACCAATCACCGATGTGACATTTTTTACGCCGGGCAGGGACAGCACCAGCTCACCAAACTCTTCCACCCTTGTTTCGGTTGCCCGGATATCACTGCCCTCGGGCATCCAGAAATCCACAAAGAACACCGGCGTGTTGGATGGCGGGAAAAAGACATTTTTCACCGAACCAAAACTTATGATGGCCAGTACCAGTGCCAGAACCGTCAAACCGATGGTCATGGGGCGATGCACCAGAGAGAACCGCAGCAGCTGTTTATACAGGGTGAACAGCGCCCCCTGGTAGGGATCTACTGCTTCCCCCGTCGTCTGCTGGATCGCCAGCTCATCCTTTTTGAACAGAATATTGCAGAAGAAGGGGGTCAGGGTGATCGCAGTGAGCCAGCTGAGAAACAGGGAAATCAACAGCACCTGGAACAATGAAAGACAGAATTCACCGGTGGCATCGTCAGAGAGGCCAATAGGTGCAAATGCCATAATGGCAATCACGGTGGCACCCAGCAGTGGCCACTGGTTCTGGCTGACCACTTGCTTTGCTGCCTGCGCTCGGGTGAGTCCCCGTTGAATACCCACCTGAATGCCTTCGGTGATGACAATGGCGTTATCAACCAGCATCCCCAGGGCAATGATCAGGGCACCCAGGGAGATCAGCTGCAGTTCAATGCCGATCACCTTCATCACAATAAACGTACCGAGGATGGTCAACAGCAGGATGGCACCCATCAGGAGTCCTGCACGCACACCCATGGCCAGCAGCAGCACGACAATAACAATGGCAACGGATTCCAGCAGGTTGATCAGGAAACCATTAATAGATTCCGAAACCGTTGCCGGTTGGTCGTACACTTTGGTGAGTGCAATGCCAACCGGTTGCCCGGACTTAAGCGCATCGATGCGCTGACGAATAGCGTCGCCTACATCCACCACATTGACACCGGAAGCGAAGGAAATACCCAGTGACAGCGCCGGGCGGCCATTAGAGTAATAGAGTGTATCCGGTGTTTCATCGAAGTCACGGTGAACGGTGGCGATATCACCGAGCCGGACCAGTTGTGTGCTGCCCGGTGGGCTGATGATCAGCTGTTCCAGTTCCTGAATGTTATTGAATTCACCGGTGGGATGAATGCGGATGGAACGCCCTTCAACCAGCATATGACCGGCATTGGAGACCACATTCTGATTCTGGATCAGCGCAAATATCCAGCCCGGATCGATACCCGGATTTGCCAGTTTGGCCCGGGACATCTCAACCACAACCTGCTCCTGACGGGCACCGACGATTGAAACTTTCTTGACCCCTTCAACCAGAACCAGTTCACGTTTCAGGTAATTGGCGTAGTTTTCCAAGTCTGCGGAGGTGTAGCCTTCCCCGGTAATGTTGAACAGCATGCCATAGACATCGCTGTAGTCGTCCACCACAACCGAAGGGTAGACGCCCGGAGGCAGACTGCTCTGGCGATCATTGATTTTACGGCGCAGTTCATCCCAGATCTGAGGCAGTTGATCTTTGTCGTACTGATCTTTCATCTCCACCATAATCTGGGAGCGGCCATTGCTGCTGATGGAGTCGATGTGCTTGACATACTCCATCAGCTGAATGGCTTCTTCCAGCGGCAGTGTCACTTCTTCTTCCACCTGTACCGGGGAAGCTCCGGGGTAATGGGTAATCACCATCGCCTGCTTGATGGTGAACTCGGGAAATTCCAGCTGACCCAGTCCAAAAAACGACATTGAACCACCAACCAGCAGGATAACCACAAACATCCAGCTGATCACCCGGTGGGAAATGGAATATTCGGCAATATTCATGGCTTACAGTCCCCGTTCCCTGTGCAGCGGTTTGACTGGCATGCCTTTATACAGCTGGCTGAGACCGGCAGTAACGATCTGGTCACCGGTATTGAGCCCTGCCAGAATCTGGACTCCCGCTTCGGTAATACGCCCTGTGGTCACTTCGACAGGGGTTACCTGTCCGGTATTCTGGTCAAAACGCCAGACCACTGTCTTATTGTCAACGTCATCTTTGGCTACGGCTGAAACAGGGACCAGAAAGTATCCCGGTTGCCATTGAGTATCCATGACCCGGGCCAGGTCAATAATAACCGTGGCGGTCATCCCGGGCAGAATATTCATATTGGCCGGTGCCATCCGGGTGAAAATAACCTCATAACTCTGGGTGCCCGGTGTTACCCGGGTAGCGTGCTCTTTATAGCTGACCGGAAACTCTTTGCCAGGGGCACCGGGGAAGGTAGCAATGGGCTGATAGCCATTGTTGACCGCCTTTGCGTTAACGTGGGAAACGATACTCTCAGGTACCTGGATACTGATATCGAGTCGGTCACTGCTTTGCAGAATGAGCACCGGCTGCTGGGCCTGAACCTGCTGATGGGGCTCGGCAAGCGTCTGGGCAACCCGGCCACTGAAGGGGGCTTTCAGTGTCGTATAAGCCAGTTTGTCCCGGCTCAGTTTCAGCGCCGCCTCGGCAGATTTCAGTCTGGCACTGGCGGTATCGTAGCTGGATTGTGCAATGACTTTCTTTGTTAACAGGGAGCTGGCGCGTTCAAACTCTGCCCTGGCAAGTTCATAACTGGCCTGCCGATCCTGCAGCTCATTGCGAATATCCCGGTCGTCAAGATAAGCCAGCACCTGTCCGGTACTGACATCATCGCCTTGCTTGACCTCGATCTTGTCAATCTGGCCGGGTATACGGAAGGAAATTTCGGCTTCTTCGGTGGCCGTTACTTTGCCGGGAAAATAACGTAGCTGCTGCTGCCGGGGATCTTTGACCTCAAACAGTTTTACCGGTCGGATGACTTCTTTGTGCTCGACTTGCTCCTGATCACAACCGGTCAGCAGGGTGAACGAAATTAACACGATGCTGGCTATGGTTGATCGGGATAAAGGGGTGAGATGCATTCTTATTTAGCTCCAAACCAATGGGATAAAAGCACCGTTAATGATATGTAACGGGTACTTGGAATTAATAAACGCTGGCAAGTTTCACTGAACTGTAAATCTGGCAACAATCTGTTCAGCCTGAAGGCTACAGTTGTCAATCATTGCTGGTGAAAATGGTGCTCGCCATCCCCAGCCCTGCAGGTATTTAGCCAGGTTGGAAGTGAGCAGGCTGAAGCCATTGTCTTTTTGCAGGGAGGGTTGTTTCAGGCCAAACCCGGACATGCTGATCTGGAACAGACCTTCACCGAGACTCCAGATACCCATCAAAATATCAGACAGTTCATCTTCGCCATTCTTATCGGTTATCGCAGGGTTGTCCTCCATTAACTCAATGATCAGTGCTTTCACTATCTGGCTCATCTCTTGATAGATGCCGTCCAGTACCTGTGCCCGTCCTGTCGATGCCCGCTGCCAGATCTCCGGGGTCATTGCCAGTTGACGCAGAAAGTAGTGATGGGGCTGGCGGTCATAACACAGCCAGATCGCCATATTAAGCGTCAACAGACGTTCCATGGCGGGCGCCGGGCTGTTGAGCACCTTATGAAATACAGAAGTAATCGTTCTGGAAATATCGATGGTGCACCCCAGTAACAGATCTTCCTTGCTGGAGAAGTGCGAATATACGGTTCCCATTGAGAACTGAGCCTGTTTGGCAACTTCAGACATTTTCAGGTCCATAAAGCCCTTTTCCTTAAGAATGGTCAGGGTGGACTGAATAATGAAGGTTTCCCTCTGTGCCCGTTTGTCGGATGCTGACATGTCTGATAAACCGTGGTGGAAAGCAGGAGTTAAAGAGATACATTTATCTGAATAAAAATCGAATTATATTCGAATTCTATTTTAAATAAAATTATTGTTCAGATATACGCACTTCAGGAGAATCAGGTTCTTTTGTCAGGCACTTCAATTTTTCCTGGTTCGTTGCAGGGTGAACCAGAAAACGTTACCGGCTTTGTCAGGCTGGACTGGGAGGTTGCCGCAAAGGCAAAAAAGGTTATAAATAAAGAAAAGTGGTCGAAAACAATGTATTGCAGGTTTTGTTTTCAGGCTGTCGGGCCCTGCCAGGAGGCTGCTCAGACTGTTTGCCGTCTCATTGCCGTTGGAGGTATGGATGCTGTTGGTCGTTCTATTTGCGTGCCTGATTGTTGCTGCTACTGCTTTTTTATCGCTTCTTGAATCATCCCTGGTCGCAGTTGATGAGTTGAGGCTGGTTACGATCCTGGGCAAAAGGCCTGACAATAAAGCGGCTATCCAGAAAGTCTTTCAGAAAAAGCGGGAGCACCTGTCAGCGATCGTCTTGTTGAGTACTTTGATCAGTATTGCTGGCAGCACTTTCCTTGGTGCTATGGCTGCCAGGGAATTTAACGATCTATGGATGGCCGTTTTTACGGCAATGCTCGCTTATTTTATGCTGGTATTCGCCAAGGTACTGCCCAAACTGCTGGCGGTGCAGATTGCTGACAGGGTCGTCGCCAGATGTTCACCATTTATTCATATCATCTATACAGTGACCAGACCCGTGTTGTTGTTAGCCCTGGTCTGGACCCGTCTTTTACCCAAGCCTGTTGAGCAGGCCAGAAGCAGTGATGAATTACGGAACATTATCAAGCATTACAATAAGCGCGGGGTGATTGGCAAGCGTCAGCGAAAACTGGCTGATGCTGTACTCACCTCTCACCAGCGGCAGCTGACCGAGCTGGTTGAGCACTCAATACCTGCTGTTTGTCTCTCATCTGAGGCAACCGTGTCTTCTGTAGAAGCGACGATTCGCTCATATCCCTGTAAGCGTTATGTGGTTCTGAACGATGGCAAACCTTCGGGAATTGTTCTCTATCGGCATATCGCCCGTTGTTTGGTCAATGAAGAGGCGGATATCTCAGTGGGGGAGCTTATGAGAAAAACCATTAATCTGGCTCCGGAAACCTCATTGCATGAAGCAATCACATCGCTTCAAGAGGCCAGGGCATCGATTATCCTGCTGTTGGGAGAAACGGTAGAACAGACCCGTATTGTCACCGCGAAAAAGTTGTACCAGGCTTTACTGCGCTGACCGGGAGGCTGTCCGAGTATAGATTGCCCTGCTGCGGTGGCACGTTTATGAAATTCCGGGCCAGACTCAAAATACTACCTGATTACCACTGATCGTACGTCATGATACAGAGA
>NZ_JAHHPO010000022.1 GCF_024606365.1 Endozoicomonas sp. ONNA2 | reverse complement strand
GGGCTAATAACAGTGTCGAGTAATCTATGATTATCTTGGTTAATCTGCTTTTTTATTCCCTTATTCAACGGTTGTTATTACCTTGTTCCTGCCACTTCCTGATTATCGCAGGTTTTTAGTAACGGAGTCAGAAGCAGTTGCCTGGACGTGGCAGTCCGGCAATTCGGGCGGCCACTCTGGCCGGACTTTCAGGAAAAAGCGTCATGAGATAGAGGCTATTCCCTTTGTCCTTGCCAAGGGTATTGGCAATATGTTTTACAAAAGGACGCTGGCTGGGAGCCAGTTCATATTGTTGATAGAACGCCCGCAGCGCGTGAATGACTTCCCAGTGCGCTGCCGTTAGCTCAATACCCTCAAGCGCCGCCAGCTCCATGGCTACTTCGGTATTCCATTGATCAAGGTTGGCCAGGTAGCCATCGTTGTCGAGATTCAGTGGCATTACTGATTCCAATACAAAAAAGTGAACAGAGTGGGGGATTTTATACCCACAGGGGCTTCACCCGGGAATTTAAATGGGTTGTAAAATTCCCGGTGATGTATTGCGATTATGGCTTTTCCAGCGAAAGTGTCTGGAAAACTGAGTTCTGAGATAGTCAGCCTGATCCGGCAGGATTCTCTTGCTGTTGACCAGAGCAAGATATTCAGCAGCATTGGGGCGATAGGGCAGGGCGATCAGTGACATCCCGGTGTTTTCCAGCAGTTTGTCACCTTTAAACTGATTACAGCGCCGACAAGCGGCAACTACGTTCATCCAGTCATCAAGGCCTCCTTTTGATTTGGGCACAATATGGTCTCGGGTCAGCTCCGTTGATTTAAAGAAGCGTCCACAATACATACACTGATGATTGTCTCGGGCAAACAGTGAGTAATTGCCAGGGACTGGATTGCCCGGACAGGCAAAAAGGCGTTTACCGCCGCAGGCAACAATACTGGGAAGCTCGATAATCGTTCGATCTCCAAGCCATCGGTTATAGCCGCCATGGATTCGGTAAATAATATCTCCCAGACTCCAGCGAACCAACTTCCTGGAGTAAAGGCATACTGTTTCCTGCCAGGTAAGCCAATCGACAGGCTGGCCAGCAGTATTCAACCGCAGAATATACACGACAGAGGCTCCCGTTTATCAGTCCCTGATAAAGGTCTGACGGGCCATTGCCACTGATAATTAATACACCCGCTGAGTAGAGTGCTCTTTAATCGGGAAGGCCGCGCCGACCATAAAGGCCGTATGGTTAAGCATTTTATCGGCTCTATTATTCTGATTTGTTTCCATTTCAGGCTAACACATTCATTCAGTAATAATAAACCCGGCGCGATAATGTGACCTGATCCGGTCAATCTGACTTTTCGTACAGGAAATTTGGAAAAAAAATCGTTCTTCCAACGTAATGGTTTCTGGCTAACCTTCACTGGCAAAGGTTAATCGACAATCTGTATGAAAGTCTTAAGTCTGACAGTTTCCGGCAAGCCCTATATCGTTGAATGATTTGTACCAGGAGGCTGTCCGAGAATAGCGCCCGACTGGGCGTCCCCGTAGCGAG
>NZ_JAHHPO010000021.1 GCF_024606365.1 Endozoicomonas sp. ONNA2 | reverse complement strand
GAAAGTCTTTTAACTAACTATGGCAAGGCTTTCACGCTTAAGTCAGTGCCATTGGTTTAAGGATCACTGCCCTTGACCGCGAGGCCGCCAGAGTTGGTATTGCCCGGCACGCGGTGGTCAAAACTTGGCTGGCGCTGGACCAGGGAAGGCGGAGTTAGCAACACTGTCCTGAAATAACTGCCATATTAAACTTTAACAATCACATAAATGTATCTACATTACTACACAGATATAAAACAGGAGAAAGAACAGTGAGTAGAACAACCATTACATCACGCACATTCAACCAGAATGTCACCGAAGCCAAGCGAACAGCACTTGAGCACCCGGTATTTATCACCGACAGAGGCAATATCACTCACGTATTGTTGAATATCGATCACTACAAAGAGATCACCCGCAACTCGGCCAACATCATTGACCTGCTGGCAATACCTGACGCAGAAGACATTGATTTAGAGGTTGAGCCTTTAAAAGACAACATCCTCAAGCCTGGAGACTTCTCTTAATGTACCTGCTTGACACAAATGTTGTTTCAGAATTAAGAAAGTGCAGTACTGGTAAAGGCAACACTTGTGTTGGTAATTGGGCCAGAACAGTGGCATCTAACGAACTTTACCTATCCGCCATAACCATTCTGGAAATAGAAATGGGTATTTTATTAAAGCAGAGGAAGGACCCGAAGCAGGGGGCGATACTCCGGCAATGGATGAACCAGAAAATGCTACCTGCCTTTGAAGGCCGTATTTTATCGCTGGATACAACCATTGCCCTTGCCTGTGCCCAGCTACACATTCCTGACCCCAAATCCGAACGGGACGCAATGATTGCTGCCACTGCCATCACTCATCAATTGACCGTAGCCACCCGGAACATTGATGATTTCAAGCACACCAGAGTAAAGTTACTGAACCCTTGGGAGGGTGTTTAAGATCTATCCTGAAATGACCCCGGTTTTTGTACCAGGAGGCTGTCCGAGAATAGCGCCCGACTGGGCGTCCCCGTAGCGAG
>NZ_JAHHPO010000243.1 GCF_024606365.1 Endozoicomonas sp. ONNA2 | reverse complement strand
CTTCTGTATTGGAGAACATTTTCTTCTCAATCACGCTGCGCATTTTTTCGTAGCTGAGCCAGCTCGGGTTGCGTCCATTGTGATTGGCCCTGGCCCTGAGCACGAAATTAACCACCTCATTACGAAAATCTTTTGGATTGGCAATGCTGGCCGCTTTTTCGATTTTCTCCAGCTCATCATTGATTGCCGAGCGGTCGAGAATATCGCCGGTTTCAGGATCACGGTACTCCTGATCCTGAATCCAGAAATCAGCATAGGTAATGTATCGGTCAAAAATGTTCTGCCCATACTCTGAGTAGGATTCAAGATAGGCGGTCTGTATCTCCTTGCCCAAAGACTCAATGTATTTGGGTGCCAGGAACTCTTTTACATAGCGCAGATAACGCTCGTGCACCTCTTTCGGATACTGCTGTTGCTCAATCTGCTGCTCCAGTACGTAGAGCATGTGGACTGGGTTAGCGGCAATTTCCGTAGGGTCAAAGTTGAATACCTTGGAAAGAATCTTGAAAGCAAAACGGGTAGACAAGCCTTCCATGCCTTCATCAACACCCGCTGAATCCTTGTACTCTTGCAGTGGCTTGGCGTTGGGGTCGGTATCTTTCAGGTTTTCGCCATCATAAATCCGCATCTTGGAATACACATTGGAATTTTCCGGCTCCTTGATGCGAGACAAGACGGTAAACTTGGCCAGCATTTTCAGGGTATCCGGTGCACAGGGGGTATCCTTGAGCGAACTGTTGGCCAACAGTTTCTCATAAATATGAATCTCTTCCGTCACCCGGGTGCAGTAGGGCACCTTGACGATGTTCACCCGGTCAATAAAGGCTTCATTGGTCTTGTTATTCCGGAATGACTGCCACTCGGACTCATTGGAATGGGCAAGAATAATACCGTTATAAGGAATGGCACCCATCCCTTCGGTACTGTTGTAGTTACCTTCCTGGGTGGCGGTCAGCAGCGGGTGGAGCACCTTGATGGGAGCCTTGAACATCTCCACAAACTCCATCATGCCCTGATTGGCACGGCACAGTGCGCCAGAGAAGCTGTAGGCGTCCGGGTCATCTTGGGAGTATTCTTCCAGCTGTCGTATATCCACCTTGCCCACCAGGCTGGAAATATCCTGATTGTTCTCATCACCAGGTTCCGTCTTGGCGACAGCGACTTGATTGAGAATACTCGGATGCAGCTTCACCACCCTGAACCTGGTGATATCACCGCCAAACTCATTTAACCGCTTAACCGCCCAGGGTGACATGATGCCCCCCAGATAACGGTTGGGAATGCCATACTCTTTTTCCAGAATGTCGGCATCTTCATTCGGGTTAAACAGGTTCAGGGGGGACTCAAAAACCGGGGAACCCTTGATCGCGTAGAATGGCACTTTCTCCATCAACGCCTTCAGCTTTTCTGCCAGAGACGACTTGCCACCACCCACTGGCCCCAGAAGATAAAGTATCTGTTTTTTCTCTTCCAACCCCTGGGCAGCGTGCATAAAGTAGGAAACGATCTGCTCAATCGCTTCTTCCATGCCATAGAATTCACGAAAGGCTGGATAACGCTTGATCAGTTTGTTGGAAAATATACGACTGAGTCGTGAGTCTCTCGAGGTATCCACCATCTCAGGCTCACCAATGGCCATGAGCATGCGTTCAGCCGCATTGGCATAGGCAGAGGAATCTTTCCTGCACAGTGCCAGATACTCTTCGACAGTCAGCTCTTCTTGCTGGGTTGATTGAAATCTCTGCTGATATGTATTGAAGATATCCATGCCTTCACCCACCTTTGTCTGCTTGATTTCCTGAAACAGTTACCAGAAACGTTTGACCGATAGCTGCCTACCCTTCTCAAT
>NZ_JAHHPO010000020.1 GCF_024606365.1 Endozoicomonas sp. ONNA2 | reverse complement strand
TTGTAAAGTTCAAACTGATAGTCGTACTGGCTTGCCTGAAATTGCTCAAGCAGCAAATTGACATCCAGCCCGGTGAAATTATTTTTGGTTTTCGGGGCCGTTTTTCGGGGCCGTTTCTCGGTTTCACCTTTTGCAACCGCTGCAACTTGCCGGTTCTGTTCCTGCTTTTCCAGTTTCTCCAGCCGTTCCAGAATACCGGCAAGCAGCTCAATCTCCTGCAACTCCCCTGTCGTTTTGCTGCCCTTTGTTACCAGGGTTGCAAGCCGTTGTTCCGTCACTTCTTTAGGACTGCCTTCAGTGCGTAGTCGGTCCCAGCCGTATTGTTCAATCCAGCGGTACACCGTTGCCCTGGTAATCTCAAGCTGCCGGGCAATATCCGTCACATTGCGCCGCTGAATATACAGGACCCTTGCCTGTTCAATGGTGGTTTTGTCGTTTGCCATGTTTGGATAGCCTAATGGACAACCGTTTTCTTCTATAAAATTTCATTCCTGAAAATTCCTGAAATACCGTTTCAGGAATTTTCAGGAACAAAACCCGATGAAACCCTTCCCGCTTTGAACTAAAACAGGGCGCATCCACCTTTTTCCTGGGGATTTTCCATGCCAGCCCCTATGCAGCTGACCACTGACTGGATCACCATTGGCACCGCCGGGCCCACCGTGGACGGACGGAACATCAGTGACCAGATGCTGATGGATGCCGCCGAGACCTACGATCCGGATGAGTACACCGCCGTGATCAGCTCGGACCACATGCTCTGGCTGTTTGGCAATTTCGGGGAAGTCTGCAAACTGAGAACGGCACAGGACAAAAAAGGCCGCACCGCCTTGCAAGCCAGGATTCATCCCAACCGCCGACTGATTGAAATGAACAACCAGGGCCAACGGATGCACACATCCATGGAGCTGGATACCAATTTCGCCGGAACCGGCAAAACCTATTTGATGGGGCTGGCGGTCACCGATGAGCCTGCCAGTTTGGGCACCACCGCTTTGAAATTTGCCCGAAAAAACAGTTCCCAAGAATTGATGATTGGTGAGGCAGTGGAGCTGGAATCTTTCAATTTTGATCAGGCCAGCAATAAATCCGGGGCCAAAGATCCCGCTGAATCTTTTTTTAAAACTTTATTTCAAAAGTTGGTCAGTGAGCAAACAAGCGCTGAATCAAATGTCAATCATGAGGAGAGTGACATGACAGAGGAACAATTCAACGCTCTGAAAGAGCTTCATGAAAAGCACCTGGCCGCTACTGAGAATTTATATTCATTGCTGAAAAAATCGAACGATCAACAAGAAACCGAAACACCAGAAGAAAATGAAAACAAGAAAAATGATAATGAAATAAAAGCATTGATGACCGAAGTTAAAAACGACCTGAAAACGTTTAAAGAGACATTAGATAAAGCCACCGCCGGGCAACCGGGTACTCAGGTTAACCAAAATACCGGAGCCGGTGCAGAAGCCAGTTTTCTTTGATTTTTATTACCTGGCGGAGTGACAGCAATGAAAGAGCGTACCCGAGTAAAATTCAACAAGCTGCAACAGGCCATGCAACACGTGTATGGTGTGCAATCCACCCGCCACGCTTTTGCAGTCACCGAGCCGTTAGAAACCCGGCTTAACTCTGCCATTCAGGATTCCAGCCAGTTTCTGCAACGGATTACCATGTTGCCGGTAACCGATCGCAAAGGTCAGTCATTGAAACTGGGTATCTACAGCCCATTGGCAAAACGCACCGATGTCAGCACCAGGGACCGTCAAACCACACCGATGAGCCCACCGGATGGCATCGAGTATGAATGCAAGCTGACAGAGTTTGATATCTCTTTCACCTATGACCTGCTGGACGCCTGGGCCCGTTATGACAACTTTATGGATATGTACATGCAACAGGTTTACCGGCGGATCGCCCTGGACCGGATATTGGTAGGTTGGCACGGTGAATCCGTTGCGGCTGAGTCTGACCCGAAAACCAAACTGAATTTGGAAGATATCAACAAAGGGTGGCTTCACCTGCTGAAAACCCATAAGGCCGAACACTACCTGACTGAATCTTCCCCCGGTACCGGCAAAATCACTTTGGGATCAGGTGGCAGCTACAAAAACCTGGACTGTTTGGTGTACGACATCTATTGCATGATCCCCATTGCCCAGCGCTCCGGCAGCGAAGTCGCCATTGTTGGAGAGAAACTGATTGCCAATGATATGGGCAAAGCTTTGGCAGCTTACGCACAACGCCCGACTGAGAAAAAAGATATCGCAATATTGGACAAGGCTTATGGTGGCCTGACCTCCATCACTGTCCCCGGTTTTTTCGATACCGGGGTGGTGGTGACCGATACAGAAAACCTGTCGCTCTATTTTCAGGAAGGCAGAACCCGTCGCCAGATGGCAGATTACCCCAAGCGGAACCGGGTAGAAGATTTTATCAGTTCCAATGATGCCTACATGATTGAAAATATCGAAGGCATTGCCGCCATTGCAGCGGACAACCTGGAATTTATGGACTCTGAACCTATTAAAAAAGAGTCAACCCGGGGAGCCGAATGATATGACCTCCATTGCCCTCCAGTTCAAGGAGACCATGCAGGCCAAAAAAGCTGCAGCCCAACAGGATAAGCTGGCAGAAAGCTACGAGGCCGAAAGCATTCGCCAGACTGCGGAAGATTATGAGCAATTCCAGCTGCTGGTCAACGCCCTGGAACAGGATCAGAAAAAGCTATCTGGCCTGGCTCCCGGTGACAAAGACAAGCTGCGGGAGCGTGAACTGATTCCCAAATACCTCCCCATTGCCGAAGATTATCTGGAATCCGGTGACAGCTACCGCAACCCGGTTCTGGTGGAAGTGATCATTATGCTGATGGACGTGGGCAATATACCCAAAGCCCTGGAGTTGGCTTACCCGGCACTGGAACAGAAACAGCCCATGCCCCAGCGGTTCAAAAAGGTCAACCTGCCCACTTTTGTTTGTGACAACGTGTTGATTTGGGTTAATGCCCAGCTGGCCAGAGGCAATGAAGTGGATCCCTGGTTCAGTGACACGTTTGCAACCATGCTGGAAGATAACTGGAAAGTCCCCCGGGAAGTGGTGGCCAAGTTCCACAAAACCGCCGGGGATATTGCCCTGAAACAGAACCAGCTGGAACACGCTCTGGAACATTTTGTCCGGGCTACCGAGATTGACCCTGCCGGAGCCAAATGTTCCACCAAAATCAACCAGTTGAAAAAGAAACTGGATAATCCGGGTAACTATTCTGTGAACCCAGCCAAACCAGCCCACCAAGCTGGTAAGGAA
>NZ_JAHHPO010000242.1 GCF_024606365.1 Endozoicomonas sp. ONNA2 | reverse complement strand
GGACATCCAGGCACTACCCAAACCCAGCCACACCAGCAAATACAGCGAACTCATAATCAACCCGACTTTCCACCAGCGGAAAAGAGAGACATAACCGGCACCATAAAGTATGGGTGCCGGTCCATTCCCATAGTGAGTTATAACTGCACAAATATTACTCATATAGGCAAGCATAAGCGCTCCTCCCAGTGGGGGTACACCAGAACCGAGCATGATCAACAGAAAACCGGCATACATGGCACTGATCTGCGCTGTGGATGCGGCAAAGAAATAATGGAAAAAGTAGTACAACACACAGACAGTCATCATTGCCACCCAGGCAGGCAGACCGTCAAACAGAATGCCAACCTGATCATTGACATAGCTCACTACGCCATAGGCATTGAGGTAATGAGCCATGGTAATAAATGCCCCAAACCAGACCATGGTATCCCAGGCACCCTTATTTCCACGGAGATCATCCCAGTCAAGAACACCCGTTAACAGCAAAATGGAAACCCCCACCATAGCCACCAGTGTCGATGAAAAGCCCAACTGCTGACCAAAAATCCAAAGCAGAAGCAGCGCCAGGAATGTACCAGCCATAATCCATTCATCTCTGGTCAGAGAGCCCAGGCGGTTAAGCTCATCCTGTGCCACCTTGATGGCCATGGGGGTTTCTTTCAATTCTGGCGGGATAATGCGATACAGACAAAGCGGCATCAAAACAAGACAGACAATACCCGGTAATAATGCCCCCAATGCCCACATCGACCAGCTCAACTCAATACCCTGATTGCCGGCAAGCTTGACCACCAGTGGATTACCCGCCATTGCAGTCAGAAACATGGTGCTGGTAATCGCATTGGCATGGAAGACGATCATCAACAGGAAGGCCCCCATCCTGCTGGCAGTGGCTACCGGCTTACTGTCGTAGACAGTGGCGATGGATTTCATAATAGGGAACACCACGGCGCCTGCACGAGCCGTAGTGCTGGGCATGGCCGGCGCAAGCAGCATATCCGTCAGGGTCAGTCCATAACCCAGCGTCAGGGTTTTCTTCCCCAGGACACGCATAAAGCAGTAGGCAATTCTGAGCCCAAGGCCGGTTTTAATGAACCCGTGAGAGATAAAGAAAGCCAGCACCACCAGCCAGGTAACAGGATCACCATAACCCGCCAGTGCTTGTTTGAGGGTTAGCGTTTTGGTCAGTCCCAGGGCTGTCAAACCCATCAGCGTGATTGCCGACATCGGCATCGGGGCGATCATCACTCCCAACAGGGTGCTGAAAAAAATAATCAGCATATGCCAGCCCTGCAAATCCAGACCTTCCGGAGTAGGGAGCGCCCACAAAATCCCCCCCAATAGCAATGGGACCAGAAATCTGATCACTGATTTCAAATCCGTTGTCGGTTGATGTTCACAGCTAGCTGATTGAGTACTCACACAAACCCCTTTATGTTGTTAAAGACACAGTCCGGGAGGCTGTCCGACAGGTTCTCCAGCATTTATAATTCTGACTTTTATCATCAGCGATCACTCATGCAGGCTTCAGTTATACGCCCTTCCAAAAAAAGCCGATTACTGCTTTTTAATAAACCTTACGGTGTTCTAACCCGGTTTACCGACCAGCAAGGGCGGCAAACACTGAAGGATTTCATCAACATCCCCGGCATCTATCCAGCAGGCAGGCTGGATCGGGACAGCGAAGGTTTATTACTGCTGACAGATAACGGCCAGTTGCAAAACCTGATTGCCTCACCAGAGTACAAGATGCCCAAAACCTACTGGGTTCAGGTTGAGGGAATCCCGAACTCTCGATCATTAGACAATCTACGTACCGGAATAGTTCTCAACGATGGCCCAACCCTCCCGGCCCGGGCAAACATCATTGACTCTCCTGATGTTTGGGACAGATTTCCTCCCGTACGGGAAAGAAAGTCGATTCCGGACTGCTGGATTCAATTAACCATAAAAGAGGGCAGAAACCGCCAGGTAAGAAGAATGACTGCGGCTATCGGCCATCCCACACTCAGACTGACTCG
>NZ_JAHHPO010000241.1 GCF_024606365.1 Endozoicomonas sp. ONNA2 | reverse complement strand
TTCACTAAAAATTTCCGACTTTTTATCCTCAATTTTCTGCCATCCTCGCTACAGGGACGCCCAGTCGGGCGCTATTCTCGAACAGCCTCCTATATTGGACGGATTGTGTCAGAGAGGAACTTTTATAAAAATGAGCAATCTCAAGGTGTAATTCAATAGCTTCGTAATGCAAATGATTCCTCTAATAGCTCTGATCAGTGGCAGTGCCAAAGCGTTTCTGACAGGTGATGTGGGTCCTGTCGATTCGATAAATCAGCTTGATATCTCACTGTCCGAGATAGACCCGGTAAAACAACAGTTACCCATTTACCCAATACCCTCCCCGGCAGTACTTTATTTCTCGCCTTACTGTTTTAGCCAAAACAGTGTCCCAATTAACAGCAAGGAACTTGGCGAATATCAAATACTACAGCTTGACGATAACCCTATTCCAAGTTGTTTGCCCTGGAGCGAAATAGATACTCAAGACACTGAAAGCATTAGCTCAACAACCACTCATATGGCAGCCGGGGTAATACCAAACACCAGTACCAATATTGAACCGGCCTCTGGCTTTCACGATAACTACTCAATGATCAGTCCATCCTCTGATCCCTGGCCACAAGGACTGTTGAACAAGGATGACCACATCACCTATGGTGATTTAAGAGATTGGTTAAATGGCCTGGACGGTATCTACAATGAAGAGTCGGTATTTCGCTCGATCCTTGACCTTCCCTACCCCACGGAGCAATCACAACTACTCCCGGATCAAATAAGCACTCGCCCGACCTACGGCTGGGTCTTGGATAATTTCCTGACCGATTGGATTAAAGAAAGGGTAATGCAGGCTGCAGCGCCTGATCCGGTTGAGCTTATGAATGACGGTATGGCCAACAATAATGAATCACCACAGCAGGTTGAGACGTCAAAGACATTTGATCAGATATACATTCCTTTTATTGATCAGTTTGACCGCCAGGATGAAGAGCAGGCAAGCGAGTTCTACCAAAAAATATATGAACTACTGACCCCTCTCAGAGGGCTGCTGGTCATTGCTATCACTGCAGTTGACAGGCCACAGGGCAATGATGCTATCACCAGGGGACGGAGACTTGGTGGGTTATTGCACCAGTCAGGAATACCTGCTGACAATATCAGAGTTATGGGATCGCACAGACACAGTTATCTATTGGCCAAAAGAAGCGAGAATGGCGATCAATCCAGCCCGCCCAACGAAAAAACGCCTGCAAGCTACTGGTACGATCGCCAGGAGGATGTCCGAGAATAGACTGTCCCCCAGACGGGCGCTATTGTCGGACAACCTCCTGGCGCACTGATATTGAAAATTAAATTTGCAATTCTCGGACGACCTCACAACATAACTAATCACCTATTCTATAAATTCGGATTAAAAAATGTGGGAGTAAAATGAATGGCCGAGTCATTCTTCGAACAACAAAATGTGCTTGGACTTATACTGGAAACCTGCTGCAAGGATCCTGTTACAGGCTTTTTTCGTGACGGTTTCTGTCACACCCATCCCGATGACAAGGGGGGGCATACGGTCTGTGCGCAAATGACTGATGAATTTCTGCAATACTCACTGTCCAAGGGTAATGACCTGATCACTCCCCGGGAGGAATGGGACTTTCCCGGACTCAAGGCCGGGGATCGATGGTGTCTTTGTGCAGCACGATGGCAAGAAGCTTTGGAAAACAACATAGCGCCTCCGGTGTATGTCAGGGCCACCCATATCAATACCCTGAAGGTAATTGAACTCACTGTTTTGAAGCAGTTTGCCATTGACCTCTGTTAACCCGGATATTTCATAAACTGCCCCGAATCTCGCGCACGACTACATGGATGTGAGAGCCAGGGCGGGGCAAGATGCCAAAGCCCGGGGCTTTGTTGCACTTAGAGAATTTTTGCCGGAAACTTCGCAGCCAGTTTAATCAAACCCCGGCTGCGCCCGGGCAGAGAAGCCAACTAAACAACGCTGGCAATCGCACCGGGTTTTCGCAACATTTTATCTATGTCGCCTATATGAGTTTCTTCATCGGCAATCAAGCGCCGGGCATACTCTTCAATTACTACCAGCTTATTAGCCTCTGCAAGTTCCAATAGATCGTAATAATACTTCACACCCTGCTTTTCAAAATCCAGAGACTCCATAAGGATGTCGTGAATATCATGTTTTGAGGTTTCCAAAAGCCCTCCGATGCCGAGGGATGGGTGCTCACCAAGGTAGGTGATCATCTCACCCGCCTCATAGGCATGATTCAGGGTTTCTGTTGCAGCTGAACGAAACCAGCCAACAATAGGAATCCTGCTATAACCATAAACCATAAAGCTGTAGTGACTGTATCGAACAACACCTGCCAGCTCATGTTCCAGAATCTGGTTCAACTTGACCACTACGGCCTGTTGGTCAGCAGACATAAGCACCTCATCTCAACGTTATAGTTACGAGGGTAGTATAGTCAGAATTTTTAGCACAGAGTTAACTGGCTATCGACAACTCGTAGAGTTAATGATTCAATACTACCTATTGATTTCAGCAAGCTATTCATTTCAGCAAGTCAGACACTCATCTCAGTGCAGATTAGTTAATTCAATAGGTCGGTCGAGTTATGCACAATATTCAAGACGGTCCAAATAATCATGACCGCAATTATTTAACAGGTGAACCTTCCGGAGCAGTTGCTGCACCTTCAAGAGCAACGCTTGGTCCTTTTCATGTTGCTTCCAGTACGAATGCTGAAAGTAACCTTCAACCCCATTTAGCGTCTGCACCCGAGCCCGGGGATAATAATATTTTTGAATTTACATTGGGGGGTGTCATATACGTAGCAACAAATCTGGATGATCTTTTAAGTTATGATCAACTTCTGATAAATCTCCAACTGTCTTGCGAAGAATATATTGACTATGGCCAGCCAGTAGAGCAAATTGCCAATGACATTCGCTCAAATCCTTCTCTTTTACCGTTACTTATAGCCGTTAATAATATTAAGGTAACCCCTTTTACCCGAGAAGTTCCCAGAATTGCAGATAGACATGTAACATCACGAGATTCTGATTCGAGTGATAGCAGTGAGTCTGATAATGAAACAGAAAGCCAATTTAATGAAGCAATGAGTGATGTGGTTAGCAGAAAACAATCATTTGCTAATACTGACTGGAGGAATGCAAGACTTTCGTCAGACTTTCCCTCTGATATCACTGATCAGGAATTTATAAAAAGCGGTTTTTACTCAATCGAAATTGAAGATAAGGTACAATGTTTTTCCTGTGGTGGTGTTATTGAAAACTGGACAAAAGATCAAAATCCAGATGATCGACATGCCCAACTATTTCCAAAGTGCCAGTTTATCAGAAAGAAGTTGAGCGCACGTTTGGTTGAAGCAATACAAAACACTCTGACAAGTGTACAAAAACAGAATGTAGCCATCACTATTCCGGGTTCTCGACACTTATATTGTCAACCTGTCATTGGGCAGGGTAATTCCGAGCAGATGATTACAGACCTGGACTATATGTCTGACCGGGAATTGGAATTGCAACTTTCTCATTCTGATAGCACCGATTCCAGTCCTTCCTCACCCGTGTCGTGGTCTGATAGAGAGATTCCTGCAAATAGTAATCAACGCATAGACAGCAATCTGTCAATAGATGAAGCCAAAGTAAGGCTTGCAAACATTGTCAGTCCAAATCAAATGAGAATGCTTAACTACCTGGAGCAAAAGGTCAACGAGGCAAATATACAAAATGCATACAAAGGAATACTCAACAGTTTGCTGATACGGCCAGAACTCATCAGCGAGATTACAACAATAATCGACAGTATGTCACAACGTGATTGCCGTGATCATACAGCGGAGGTCTGTGACCAAATAAAAGTAAGATTCAAGGCAGCATCACTCACACAGGATATATTTGATGCGCATAACAGAATTGATTGGCCTTTGTTGCTGTATAGAGCCAAACTTCTCTTTCACGAGGATCAATTATTAGTGGTCATGGGTAATTACAGACTACTTGAAAATGATGAAACGACTGAAGTCAGGGCATATTTAAAAAACCGATTTGCCAGTGAAATTTGTGAGTTTACTGAAAATCATATTCAACAACGTTACCAACATGTAGTGACAGATGGTTATATTGATGAAGAGAAATATAACATTTTAAAAGTTGAATTCACCCGGGCTACAAATAATTGTCACAAATTCAAACAGTTCTTACTTAATTTGTGCCAAGATAATGTTTTTTTTGAATTTATCAAACGCCATGATGAAGACTTGTCACAATTGATGGCTGAGGAAGATAGTAACTTTACAATGATAATGGAAGATTACGAAAACCGCTACCCGGGTGCTTCCAATTGGAATGAGCAGAGTTACGTTGCTGCCTCCAACGACCTTAGGGATGCCAGAGAGCGTGCTTTCTCAAAAATATTTGAAAACTTTATTGAATCAAAGATTAAGCTACATTGGAGTACGATTTTTACCGCGACTCACTATATACAGGACAGAAGATGAAAGCAGAATTGATTATTCTTTGAGCAAAGCTGATAAAAACCTGTCTATCCCCAGCCTGAACGGGGATTTTATGGCTTCATACACCCATTCAGAGAGCGTTCTTTTGCTTCATCACAATACCAACAATCAATTAATATTGAATAAATTAAATGAAGCCAGGAACTTTTCCAATGAAAGTGCAGTCTTAAGCAGTAACTTGGGCAATAGACAATACAGAGATTCCATGAATTACTCTAATAAATTACCCTCACAGGATTCTAATATGGGAATTTACGGTCACTCAAATGAACAAACGTACCAGCGCGAGTTAACTGAGATACAGCCGAACTTTCAAGGAATGCCTGTAGAATCATTGGAATCTTCTTTTTCGGTCCATATTAGCCAACCGAACACAAACCAGGCAGATCATTTTAACCCACAGAAAAAACCAACTGATACTGATCAAAAAAACACTACCCTCTGGGATACCAGCATTACTCAAACTCCTGAAATAACAGCATCAATTCTTGATCAAAACCTGCAGCGTCCCATTAATTGTCCATCAAAAATTTACAACTACGTATTTTGTAATTCTCCCCTTGAACTTGAAGAAAGTGACGACACATTAGCATCCACAGGATGAATAAACTCTCAACAATCTGGTCATCAATTACCCTCAAGCCATTCATGTGGAACAATTTCTTCTCAGTTGTCCTTACGTTCGTCTGATATTACTGGCATACCGGATACAGACCCACAACAGAAATTTGTAACTGACACTTTAATTCTCACCCATGAGGCTGTCCGAGAATAACGCCCACCCAGGCGACACACCGTAGCGAGGATGGCAGAAAATTGAGGATAAAAAAAACTCTGTCCGATTATCCATAACGAGGCAGATCCCTTAATACTGACTCAGCTCTAGACTTCATAAACATGCTCCCGCTCTCGCTTGTCTCGCTCTATGGGAGTTTTGTTCAGTCGACCATACTCGGCGCTCCCTCACAAAATCCCTCAACGCGACAAACTCAAGCGCGAGATACGGTGCTGTTTATGAAATATCCGGGATAGGAGGTTGTCCAAGAATAGACTGCCCTGCTGCGGTTGCGATAAATTGGTCTAAAAATTCCT
>NZ_JAHHPO010000240.1 GCF_024606365.1 Endozoicomonas sp. ONNA2 | reverse complement strand
CGTTTAAATTAGCCTTGATTGGAACGATCGTAAGGCCGATTCTATCGCCCTGGATTCTGTGGCACTTACACTGGCATATGAATGGTCATGATTGATACTACTGATTACCCCTTCATCGCTCCCCTCAATAACTTCCATTTCAGCTGGTAACTCTGTGGACATATACCTCATCTTTTTTGCAGTAGATGATTCTGATGTATTTTCACCGGGAGTCAATAGAGGCCATCTATCATATTTAACTGACGATACCTGTTGAACTTTCTGAGAATCGTCCACACCCAGTTGCTTCTCAATTATTTTATTAACATTATCCAAATCACTTAAAAATTCATTACCCCAGTCAGGATCAGATAATGGGTCGTCTATAACAGGTGAAGTTTTACCATCACTGGTTTTATACATATCGTTAGTAGTACTTTTTTGAGATACTGTCGGAGACTCTTTAAAATCCTCCAGTAAACAATCAACAGATATTTTACTATTAATGCCAATACTCATATCTGAGGATGTTAGCCTATATGAGGGTTCACTGTTACTTACAAATGCCCTGGGGTTATTCACAATACGGACAGCATAATTATTCAAGGGTCTATCCGGGTGAAATTGAGTGTGTAATCCCCTATCAACAGTTACTGCTTCTTCACTTGCCCTGGAATCATCTGGAACTGTGAATGCTTCAAAGTTCAAGAGTAATCTCATTAATTCATCAGATACAGGCCCCAACATTGATAACCTCCTTATCATTATGTAATTTTTGATCTTTAATTTAAGATAATAAGCTGATTATTTACGGATAGTTTCAACAAGCTTACTATCAGAATTATTTATATTGGGCTTACTTGTGAATTTGTTCTGAAACACAACAAATAAAATCACTTAAAAATAGTGGATTGCATAAATCTTAATTAGGTTTCTGATTACTGAAGTACATATTACAAATTTTGGAGACTTTTTCCCCATATTCCATTTCTTGAATTTTTTTGTAGAGCCTGGCAATTTTATCAGGAACTGTCTCTTTTCTTCGCAAAGCACCCAGCCTATTTTTTTCAGCCCTTCTCATTTTTGCTGCTTTTTCACAAATTTTTTCATCACTTTCTACTTTAAGAATTTCTTTAAATACTCTAATATGCATAGAGGCAATTTCTTTAAGGCTGTAGGACTTATGGGCAATACGAATACCTTTGGCTCCAGGCTGCATAACTTTGCGTTGTTTAATTTTTTTACCCTTGGAGGCACTGGATTCTTTGGAATTTAAATGAATATTCAAATGGTCATGCCTGACAACTTCGCTAGCCAAAGTGTTAACTTTAATAACCTCCTGCTCAGACGATGAATCCGCAGGATTATTGATTATCTTTTTAGCAGACGAAAAATCTAAGGAGTTGGCTCTATTACCACTATTATCCAGTTCCTGCCTGTCGGCATCATCATATAATTTTGGGGTTCCCAGGTAATGAAACAGACCCAATTGGTTTTGCGTTCTTTCATCTACCTTTTGTAATTCCTCATAAAATTCTTTTTCCCAGTCAAGTTTAACAAGATGATTTGGCATTTCAGAAATTGGAACGCATACTCTGGTTTTGTCCATATCATTCATAGTACTGCTCAAAGGAACTGTTAAATCATTATTTTGATGTACTAATGTATCAAAATTCATGTCAGAACCTGCTGGTATTGGGCTGCGCAGGCATTGACTGTTGTTTCCCAAGAAACTCACTACGTTATTCTCAATACCAGTGGAGTAATCATCCAAAGTTCGATTATTCTGACCGAATGGATTATAGAAATACTCTATGCATCCTTCATCAACACTTGCTGATTTTATTTCTTTGCTTACTCCAGAGTTATCCGAATCCTTGAATACTTCAAAGTCCAACATTATTGAACTAGTTGCATCGAGTACTGGTCCCGGCATTGATTATCTCCTTATCAATTGTTAATAATTTAAGTGGTGGGCTGGTTTTTTCAAGAAGTTCAGCAATACACCAAGGTTTTCTCTCTACAATAGCTGCTATTTTAAACGCTTTTGATTATCGCAATAAACTAATACATATTTACTTATTTGCCAACCTTTGAAATCCTCATAAGTATCTGGCCATTTGGGATCAAATATTTATGGCCACCTTCCTGAAGGCTTATTCACGCTCCACTACCATGGCAATACCCATACCACCGCCAATACATAACGTGGCGAGGCCAAGGCGGACCTCACGTTTATCCATTTCATGGAGGAGTGTTACCAGAATCCGGGCACCGGAAGCACCAATCGGGTGGCCCAGTGCCACTGCACCACCGTTAACGTTGGTTTTCTCCAGATCCAGATTCAAGCCTTTAGCCACAGAAAGCGCTTGTACCGCAAACGCTTCATTTGCCTCAACCAGGTCAATATCTGCTATGGTGAGTCCAGCTCTGGACAATGCTTTCCTGGTGGCTGGCACAGGCCCGTAGCCCATCACTTCGGGGGAAACACCGGCAGAAGCCGATGCCTTGATCGAAGCCATGGGTTTCAACCCCAGGGAGTTGGCTTTACGGCGAGACATCAGCAGCAACATGGCAGCACCATCATTAATGCCGGAAGCATTACCCGCTGTTACCGAGCCTTCCCTGCGAAAAGCAGGCCGCAATTGCGCTAATTGCTCTACCGACGTGACTCTCGGGCCTTCGTCTTTATCCACCAACACTGTTTTCTTTTTATTAACTACCTCAACCGGCACGATTTCCTCAGCAAAACGGTTGCTTTCCCGGGCGGCCAGAGCCCTTTCCTGACTAATGGCTGCATACTCATCCTGCGCTTCACGGCTGATCTGATAACGCTCTGCCAGGTTCTCTGCGGTAATACCCATGTGGTAGTCATTGAAGACATCGGTCAAACCGTCGCTGATCATGGTATCGAGAAGCTGGCCATGCCCCATGCGCAGGCCCCAACGTGCCCCGGGCAGAAGATAAGGTGACTGACTCATGCTTTCCGAGCCACCCGCCAGGGCAACCTCAAGATCACCACAGGCAATGGCCTGAGCGGCAAGAGTAACCGCTTTCAGACCAGAACCACAGACCTTGCTGACGTTATAGGCGGTACTTTCTGTGGGCATGCCAACACCCAAGGCTACCTGACGGGCAATATTCATTCCCTGCCCTGCACCCAGTACATTACCGAGCACCAATTCCTGCACCGCGTCTGCCTTGACCCCGGCTTGCTGCAGAACCCCCTTTGCCGCACAAATAGCCAGCTGAGTGGGGGTAACAGAAGCCAGACCACCATTGAACGTTCCAATAGGCGTACGGGCAGCAGTGACGATCACCACTTCTTCTAACAGGCACTCTGGCATCATTTAATCTCCCCGAATTTATCTACCTTGAACTTTTTCTAAAAATCGCAGTCCAAGAATTGCTAGAGATAAAAAAAATGAATGTAATTACACTTGATAGTCTTGCTAATCAAACACTTCCGTCTAAAAAAGATAGAAAACCACCCCCGTCTGCGGAACACAAAGTAATGGATGAAATCAAAGCTTCAAAGAAAGACAGTATACCCCCATATTTCACTTACAATGCCAATAACCAGTTGATTGAAGTCGATCATGATTCCCCTTATGGTCACGTGAACAGATTATTAAGAGAACTCAAGACCCACAACTGCCTTTCACCACCCCGATTGATATTTTCCTGAAATCTGATGTCAAAGGACTGA
>NZ_JAHHPO010000239.1 GCF_024606365.1 Endozoicomonas sp. ONNA2 | reverse complement strand
CACTATCCTCACGGTGTTACAGCATTATTACCGTCGCCCGGGACCGGAGCGGGTGTTGGCCAGCCTATACGAATTCTTTACAGAAGCGTGGAAAAAGGATCACTCTTGCAATCAT
The DNA here is from genome assembly GCF_024606365.1 of Endozoicomonas sp. ONNA2. Taxonomy (GTDB): domain Bacteria; phylum Pseudomonadota; class Gammaproteobacteria; order Pseudomonadales; family Endozoicomonadaceae; genus Endozoicomonas. The sequence goes on along the minus strand of NZ_JAHHPO010000239.1, from coordinate 1,314 downwards.
GCCCTGCGAGCCAGGAATAATGGGCTCTGGTATATGGAATTGCTGGAGAGATGTCAGGTTCACTCTTTTAATCCAGTCGAAAAAAGTCTCCTGCCACTGGCCATTATTTATCAGGATGCCGCAACTGAAGATGTCGCCAAATCGAAAGAAAAAACCAGGTCAGCTGTTTACTTCAAACGGGACCTGGCCGGGCACTTCCCTGAACAGCTGCTGGATGAGGTCGCCCTGGCGATGGTCAGTATGAACGACGATATCGATGGTGAAGCGGATCAGAACCTGACTGCCAACGTGCTCTGGTATTTACGTATATTACGCTTTGCCGTTCGTATGGACTTTATTCGCTATATCGTTGAGCCTGAATTTCCCGGGTTGGTGACTCAGCCTGAGTTTTTCAACGCTTCCTGCCTTGACCTGCCGCACCCGTGGGCCGGGGATTTTACCAGCGAGCCTGACCACAAGACGGAATTCCAGCGGCATCTGGAAGCCGCCATGCACGGCGCTGCTGACCTGGTGCAGGTAACCACATGCCCTGCGGACAGGCGCAAAAACCCCTACACAGAAGTCTACGGTCTGATGCCTGAGGGCGAAAAAATCATGCTGCAATATGGCAAAAAAATCACGCTGTATTTTGACCGGACAGCGAAGCCCACGCAAGAAATGGACCGGTTTATTGATGATAATGTTCGGCGCAAAATTGCCAAAATGGCCGGCATTATTACCTGCACAGACCCCAGCCACCAAGCCTGCAAGGCAGATCAAGGCAAGGGGGTCACTTATGGTATTCATAACAGCTGGTACGATCTCCAGCAGGTGGTGGTTCCGGCTGGAATGACACGGCTGGAAAAGATGCAGTACGAACATGACCCGTCACTGCTGAGCCCGGCAACACAACAGGCAATAGAGCAAGAGTTGCATCGGCTGAAGAGCGCAGGTATACGGATGAATACGGGCACCTTGACCCGGGAAACGCTGGCTTCGGAGGATGCCCTGAAAGTGCTGAAGGATCGGGGTATTGCCGTGGCCTGCGAGAAGCGTCCTTACTTGGCTAACGATGGCTTCCCGAGAGAATGGGAAATGCTGGTGCCAATAAAGAAGCCTGATGCTCAAACTGCGCCCACAGGGGAAGGCCGATAAAATCGCCATGACCATGCCGCCAGGGACAATGGGCCCGTAATGGAACTTTTTGCGTAACTATTGAGCACCCAGCAAAGGCATATTACTGTAATTCTGAACAGATTTAAGTAGTGACTGGTATATACCTGCCTTTCACCACCCCGATTGATATTTTCCTGAAATCTGATGTCAAAGGACTGA
>NZ_JAHHPO010000238.1 GCF_024606365.1 Endozoicomonas sp. ONNA2 | reverse complement strand
GTCAGAAATATATGATTTCATATGGTTAGCTACTGAAAGCCGGGAAGGGAACTTTTCCATACAGCCCGGTTCTAAATACTGCTAATCACAGTATTACCCAAACACGTTGGAAGATTTCATTCCAAATAGATAAGCGGAGAAACTTCCACTCGGAGTGCAATAATGCCCGCGCAAGTTGTTAACAAGCTATCCAACATAGCCTTACTTCTGTTTCTGACCATTTTTACCACTTATCCGCAGCTTGATTATGCCAGTAGCCTTACCGGATCTTCCGGGCCAAGCTATAGCAGCTACTCCCTGCCTGTTGACTACCGGCATATGGCGTTGTTTCAGCTTAAGCTCAAACGTTATTACTACCCTTCCGGTTCAGGTAAAAACGACTATATTCATGTTCATCACACCCATCATCATTCACACTCGGGATGGTGGGGTGGCCCGTCTTTCCACGGAGGCCATACCATTAACGATGATTCTTCCTTCAGTGACCGGGTGTCGGAAGAGCTGGTTGGGGTTGCGGTGGTGCTGACAGTCATCGCTGTTACCGCAGCAGCCATCTACTCAGTGGTCTATGCAACCTGGCCCTATCTGGGCGCTGCCAGCCTGACATCGATTGAACTCCCGGAAAACTCACCCTGGAAAATCACGGGTTATAAAGTTGCACATGGCGAAGCGATACGATACTCAGATTTTGCCTTCAACGAAGATGCCATGATCAACGCCAGAGAACAGGAAATGTTCGACCGGCAGCAAATGAAGCAAGGACGCTTTCTTCTTGTTGACCAGGAGGACTGGTGGGGTCTTGTCGATTACCCTGTTGACGTTGACGTAACCTTCACCCACTTTGATGACGTTTCAGGCGAACCCACTGATCAGATAAAGGTCAATGTGCAACGTGAAGTCACCAACGGCATGAAAGCAGGAACCATTTTGCCACGGGTTATCCACAGGACTCAAAATCAACAGAAGTATCGACTGAACACCAGAATGAATTATCCTGCATGGTTCAATTTTTCCAACTGGTATCATCAGCCAGCCCGGATAATGATTGATTTCAAGCCCTCTGGTCCGCTCACACCTCACCATTAACTGTCGGTACGGATGCGCCCGCGCTGGTTCGTCATCAATTCGAACCGGCGAGGCATTAAATGTAGTTTTGCAGTGTTGTTTTGCAATCGTTACAACAGAAGGTAACCGAAGCGGCAGGATCAACTGGTGCACTATTTATGCTGCCATGATTTCAATAATCAGGTGTCACCGGGGGGGTATTGGCTTCGCTTCTCACTGTGTTTTTAAAACCCTTGATACCTTAATAACATTGGCTCATTTCCAGTATGGAGAACTATCCAATTCGTCAGTAAGATATCTTTTAATTTTGTCAAGCTCATGGCTACTGAATATTCTTGACGACTTCAATTCATTCAATATTTCTCTGGACTTTTTGTTATCAAATCTGAATCAGCCTGACACAGTCATCTCTCAAACCGGCAAGTAGAAAGCTTGCGTGACAATAGTCAGGTTGGATAGGATGGCGAACAATTTATTACCCAACACGCCAGATAAGCATCTTTCCAATCATGTACAAAAGTGTGTACAAATTCAGAAATCAAGACATATGTCCGATCAAAAATTCCCAGACGCAGTAAGGGCTAGACGCACTTTTGCTATCATCTCCCACCCCGATGCCGGGAAAACCACGATTACCGAAAAGCTCCTGCTGCTCGGTGGTGCCATTCAGCTTGCCGGTACGGTAAAAGGCCGTAAGAGCGGGCGTATGGCCACCTCTGACTGGATGAAGATGGAGCAGGAACGTGGTATTTCAATCACCACCTCGGTGATGCAGTTCCCCTATCGCGATCGCACGGTAAACCTTCTGGATACGCCCGGACACGAAGACTTCTCCGAGGACACCTACCGGACACTAACCGCCGTTGACAGCTGCCTGATGGTGATCGATGGCGCCAAGGGTGTTGAAGATCGCACCATCAAACTGATGGAAGTCTGCCGCCTGCGGGACACGCCAATCTTTACCTTCGTCAATAAAATGGACCGCGAAGTCCGTGACCAGATCGAAGTACTGGATGAAATCGAAAATATTCTGAAAATCCAGTGCGCACCTGTCACCTGGCCTATTGGCATGGGGAAACAGTTCAAAGGGGTTTATAACCTCTATACCGATACCATTCATGTGTTCAAACCCGGTCAGGCCAGTGTGGTTCCTGATGATGTTCAGATCAAAGGTCTGCAGTCAGAAGAAGCCAGAACCCTGTTGGGCGATATCCATGAACAGTTGCTGGAGGAAATTGAACTGGTGCAAGGTGCCAGTCATGAGTTTGACCTGAAAGAATACCTTGCCGGCCGGATGACTCCGGTCTTCTTTGGTACTGCACTGGCTAACTTTGGTGTCCGGGAAATGCTGGACGATTTTGTCAAGTGGGCTCCCTCCCCCATGCCCCGGGAAACCAATGAACGCACGGTGGCCGCCAATGAAGAACATTTCACAGGGTTCGTGTTTAAAATCCAGGCCAATATGGACCCCAAACATCGTGACCGCATTGCCTTTTTGAGAATCTGTTCCGGCAGATACACCCGGAATATGAAGATGAAACATGTTCGTATCGGCAAGGAGGTAAAAATTGCCGATGCGGTGACTTTCCTGGCGGGTGATCGCTCCCACGTAGATGAAGCGATCTCCGGTGACATCATCGGACTGCATAACCATGGCACTATCCAGATTGGCGACACCTTTACCCAGGGCGAAATGCTCAAGTTCACGGGCATTCCCCACTTTGCTCCCGAGCTGTTTCGCCGTGTCCGCCTGAAGGACCCGTTAAAGCTGAAGCAATTACAAAAAGGACTGCAACAACTCTCAGAAGAAGGGGCCACCCAGCTATTCATGCCATTGAACAACAACGACCTGATCCTCGGAGCCGTGGGTGTACTGCAGTTTGATGTGGTTATGCGCCGACTCAAAGATGAATATAAAGTTGAAGCAATCTACGAGCTGGTTAATGTCAATACCGCACGCTGGATTGACTGCAGTAACGCTAAAAAGCTGGAGGAGTTCCAGCGTAAATGCGCTGACAACCTGGCCATGGATGGTGGTGGTCATCTGACCTATCTGGCACCCACCAGGGTTAACCTTTCCCTGGCTGAAGAGCGCTATCCGGATGTGACTTTCCGAACGACCCGGGAGCATTAATCGCAGCCAATCATTCTGGACCCGCAATGACAGGCAGAGGCAGTGCCAGGAGGCTGTCCGAGAATAGACTGCCCTGCTGCGGTTGCGATAAATTGGTCTA
>NZ_JAHHPO010000237.1 GCF_024606365.1 Endozoicomonas sp. ONNA2 | reverse complement strand
ACCTTGCCTGCATCAACGGTCTGGCTCTGGCAAAACTTGGCATGATAGCCGATGGCAGTGGTCAGCTATCTGGTCGGCATGACCAGGGCCTGAGATTCCTTCTGGGCGACTGTGGCCAGCTATTTGTCGGTGCACTGGCTCAGGCAGGGCTAACCAGCGATCAGTCTGCCGTGCTTCTGGCTTGCTATGTGAACACCCCTGTGCTCGTCGACATTATGGCACGTTGCGAAGACTACTGGGCGGATCAGCCGTCTGCCCCTGAAATAACCACCGGGCAATTAATTGCTCACTGGCTTAATTCCGGTGCCGATGACCACAGCTTGTTGTGCCGCAGCAGCCAAAAGGGCAACCCGGCAAATGCCACTGATATCAGCGGCTGGTTGATGTCCATAGTTGTTTGGGGAGTGCTTCCTGTCGAAGTTTCAGGCAATGCGGTACCCACGGTATCTACGGTATCCACGTCATCCATTGCACCCACGTCATCCATTGCACCCACGGAATGTTGCCGCAAGGGTGATCGTGGTCAAAAAGGGCAAAAAGGTCAAATGGGATATAAGGGGGAGCCCGGACCAGCCGGACCCATCGGTCTGCCTGGTCTGCCTGGAGAACGTGGTCCTAAGGGCAATACGATATTTTGTGAATCAATAGGAAGCAACACGAGTTCAACCTGCACGAAAGGTAAGGTCGGCTTGCCAGGTCAAAGGGGTATTCAGGGTCTGAAAGGCTTGAAAGGTGTTAAGGGGCTTCAAGGCTTGAAAGGTGATACGGGGCTGCGAGGCTTGAAAGGTGATATGGGGCCACCAGGCATAAAAGGTGATTCGGGGCTGCCAGGCCGGACCGTTCTTCCGGGAGAACTACCCAGTTGCGGACCCAGGCAATGTTTTGTGCCCGGCCTGTTGGCTGGAGCCATCAGCGGCGGAGCCTTGCTGGCAATCGGCGGAGCGATTTATGCAGGGTACAAACTCTATGAGTGGTCAAGCCATCGGGCATCTGCTGCAGGTAATGCTGAACGGGATATGGAAAGACCAACGACCAGCACTACTGTAGATGCTGAAGCAGAAGAACTCAGGCAAATGCTGGTGGGCAAGAAAGTCCGACAGAGGATCGACCAAATCGAGCAGGGGAATGTATAAAGCAGCACCATGCTGTCTTCTTGGGGTAGACATTAAGGAATTCTTCCTGATAGTACCACTGTCGAGTGCAGGCGGGTTGGTTTCTACGTGTTGCGGGTCCAGAAGGCTGTCAGAGAATAGACTGCCCTGCTGCAGTGGCAGCAAATTGATCTAAAAAGTCGGAAATTTTTAG
>NZ_JAHHPO010000236.1 GCF_024606365.1 Endozoicomonas sp. ONNA2 | reverse complement strand
AGACCAATTTGCTGCCACCGCAGTAGGGCAGTCTATTCTCGGACAGCCTCCTGGTGAATGCTGCCGCTGACCGGCCTGGCAAAGAGCTTGCGCAGTGTCGTGGCATGCTTTTTTTTCATTTTCTTTATTCGTAAAAGTGTAGCCGCGATAGTACCGGATTACAGTACTACTGACAATGAACCGTTGATATGGACTACTACAGCACTGCCTGACCCGCTAACAGGCAGGACTTTCGAAACCGCCGAATACCGATTGACCAGCGAAGGCGACGTTGCGCCACGCAACCGGGTGAGCAACCCGAACCACCGCCAGACCCTGCAATTGAACTGGACTTTAACCGAACAGCAATTCCGGATTTTTGAAGCCTGGCACCGCTGGCGATTGCACGACGGCGTGTCCCGGTTTGATATTGACTGGTGTGGCCGACAGGGCCGGGCACGGTTTATTGCGCCGGTGCAGGCCAGTTTGAACGGCAGCACCTGGTCGCTGTCTACCGAAGCCGAGATCAATTATGCAGTTTCCGCCGTCTATTGACCTGTGCCGCAGGGGCTACAGGCGCAACCTGAAAGGCGAAAAGACACCGCAGACCTTAGACGCCTGGCAGCGCCAGCGGCGCCAAGCGCGGTGTCACCGACACGGTGTGCTGGGTGGTTAACCAGGAGCAATGCAGTCAGCTGGAGCAGTTTCACCGGCAGGCCAGCGGCAGTTATTTTGAGATTGACCTGCCTGCTTACCTTCCAGATCTTGCCTGCATTGGGGAATATCAGACTTTGGTATCGTGGCAGAAGCCTTTTGAACATCCAATAAAAATTCCAGGGCACGGAAGGCAATGAATCAGATTTTTGAAGTTTTACGGTTGACTGGCCGGCAGACGAATATCGGTCCGGCTGGTGTTGATTGATGTGCGGTTTTTACCTTTCTGCTTGGCCTGGTACATTGCCGCATCCGCTTCTTTCAGTATTTTGTCCAGGGAGTTTGCCTCATCAGACAGGGCAGCAATACCAATACTGACGGTGGTGGGCTGGCGGTTCGCCCATTGATTATTTTTGGCATGTTCGCTGGCAATGGCGGTTCGCATTCGTTCAGCAACCTGAAATGCCTGCCATGGCTCGGTATCGGGCAATAAAGCGACAAACTCTTCACCTCCGTAACGCCCTAACAAATCGTGATGCCTGAGGGACTGGCGGCATATAAGCGCCGTGGTTTCAAGTATCTGATCTCCAACAGGGTGGCCTTGCAGGTCGTTCAGTTGTTTGAAGTTATCAATGTCCATAAACAGGGCGCAGCAGGGGCGGGTGGGGTCAGTGCCAAGGGATGTCTGGATAATACCCTCGGCTTCCTGGCAGAAGGCCCGACGGTTCAGCAAGCCGGTCAGTGGGTCAAGCTTGGCCTGCTGTTGCCAAAAGAGCGACTGTCGATTTGCCTGAAAAACAGTGCAGGCATGATTGCTGATATCACTGGCGGTTTGCCAGGTATTGGCATTGCGGTGATATCTGGCAGGGGCCAGGATCATAAGTACTTTATTCCCGGCATCGATAGTCAGCGGGAACAGCCAATAGACCGTGCCAAAACGGTCTTTAAAATTGATTTTTGTTTCGCTGCCTGAAGCGATCACGCAGAGCAAGTCCTCTTCGATGTCTGGCAGCTGCCTGGCTAGATTTTCAGCGGTTTTGGCGTAGTCATTGGTTTCCCCGAGGGAAAAGTGCCATTCATTCTGCTGGTGGCAAAACACCATGGCAGGAACGCCGGGTAATACCTGGTCAAACGTTGCCAGGACTTTCCGGATCAGCTCACTGTCTGAAAGTGGCGAGTCCGGGGTTTGCAGATGCTCCCGAAGTGCTGACTCAAATATGCGCCGCTTTCGGCTGGCAGGGGCAATGGCATTAATCGACACCGTGTGGTTCAGGTTCTGTTGGTGAACGTACCAGTAAAACAACGGCAACAGGACAGCATGAAAAGACAGCAGAACAAGCTCCGGCCCGGAGGTCAGTCTTGCAGGCCCTGCTTCTGACCATGAGAGTGAAATGAGCATGGTCAGTGCTGCAGGAAAGGCCATTTTTGCGGGACGAATGCCATTATAGAGACAGTAGG
>NZ_JAHHPO010000235.1 GCF_024606365.1 Endozoicomonas sp. ONNA2 | reverse complement strand
GGTTTTCAACAGGGTTTGACCGGGTCATTTTTGATACGGCACCCACCGGCCACACCCTGCGACTGCTTTCTCTGCCCAGGGCATGGACGGGTTTTGTGGAGGACAATACGACAGGGTCATCCTGCCTTGGCCCCCTGGCGGCGCTGGAAAAACAGACAGCACTGTATGCCCGGGCCGTGGAGATTCTGGCTGATGAAAGCCAGACCCGATTGGTGTTAGTCACCCGCCCTGATGGCGCGGCCCTGAAAGAAGCTGCACGCACCAGTGGCGAGTTGCTGGAGCTGGGTATTACTAATCAGCATCTGGTGGTGAACGGCGTATTCACAGCGACGGATGCTAATGATCCGGTTGCCATTGCCCTGGAGAGTCGTGGCAGAAATGCGTTGAGTGATATGCCAGGGCAGTTGCGCCACCTGCCGGTTTCGACCATTGCCATGTCGGCCAATCCCCCTATCGGTATTGAAGGGCTGAAAACGTTTTTTGATCACAACCCTGGTAAAGTTGCAGCGGAACAGGAACGATCAGACACAACACCGGAAAGTGCTGATCTGAACCAGTTTATTGATGGTCTGGCAGCCAGTGGCCGTGGCATTGTGATGACTCTGGGTAAAGGCGGGGTTGGCAAAACCTCCATCGCCGTTATGATTGCCCGAAAACTGGCTGAACAGGGCTTACCGGTTACGCTCACGACAACGGACCCGGCTGCTCATGTACACGATGCTGTCGGTCAGGTGACGGATAACCTGGTGGTTGAGCGTATCAATCCTGTTGAAGAGATTGAACGCTATCGAACAGAGGTGTTGGCTGACGCAACTCATCTTGACGACGATGGACGTGCGCTGCTGGAAGAGGACTTGAGATCCCCCTGTATTGAGGAGATAGCGGTCTTTCAGGCATTTGCCAGTACCGTGTTTAAGGCCGATAACCGTATTACCGTCATTGTACCGCTCCTACCGGGCATACGATCTTACTGCTGGATGCCGCCCAGAGCTACCACCGGGAGGTATTGAAGCGTGGCGATGCTCACTCAGAAGAAGTGACCGGGCTGCTGCCACGATTGCGGGATCCGGAGTTTGCCAGGCTGTTGATTTGTACCTTGCCGGAAGCGACACCGGTTCATGAGGCCGCCGAACTCCAGGAAGATCTGGCCAGGGCCGGCATCAAACCAGCGGGATGGGTAGTGAATCAGTCACTGACACCGCTGGAGGTAACCGATCCACTGCTGGTATCCCGTCGGGGCAGGGAGGCAGAATATCTTAATGAGATTACCTCCAGCCACAGTGACGTTATGTACCTTCTTCCCTGGCAGGAAGGTGGGTTGAATTAATTAATCGTTCTAAAACTGGAGCCATGGCAAAGCCAGCCTGGCTCCAGTCTTGCCTAAGCTCATTTGAAATGATTTCAATTCTCCCATCAGTATTCCAGGATGTTTCAAGGCAGTTCACTAGCCCGGATATTTCATAAACTTGCTCCCGCTCTCGCTTGTCCTTTGCCGCTC
>NZ_JAHHPO010000234.1 GCF_024606365.1 Endozoicomonas sp. ONNA2 | reverse complement strand
CGGCATTTTCCCGGACTGAATAAAATGATGAAGTTATTCCCGGACAATTCCTGATTCATTTGTTTCGGTTCAGCCTCATCATAAAATCTCTGGATTTTTCGTGATTTTCTACCATTCTATATTTCATCTTTTGTTAATCCCATATTTTGCATGGCTCGACAAGTCTCGGGCTGTCTTCCGGAAAAAAAGTCGGCGGCTACAAGGGTCATTGTGGCCACTGCATTAGGCGGGTGGACAACTCGGATATGTTGAATATCACACCATTGAAGCATGTCACTGTTGCCATTTCTCCCTACTCGATGTTGATTTGGTCGAGCATGGAGATTCTCTCGGGTGGCTTCATGTCATGCACGGCGATTGATGGTCACTTTATTACCTGTCGGAGAAGTGCGGATGCCAAGCCATCGATGCCAGGGGTATTCTGCTGACTTTTACGGGAATTCTGGCTGATAACCATTGAAAATCCTATTGCCCGGAGCTAAATAGTAACCAAACCGGAACTGGAACCAGGACGATAAAGTATCCTGACCGATCTGCTGTCGGGCAGCCAAGTCAAGCTGGTGAGTTGAGGCGACAACTATGTTGACAAATACCGAACCTTACAGGGCCAGGGACTGGCGCCAAAGCCTTCCACCTGATGGGCGGAGTACAAAAAGGCCTTCAGCCACTCCTGTCAAAAGCAGTTCCATTGAAAGGATGGACTCGGGTACTGACCGACCGATCGGAATAAGAAATGTAAAATCTCACTGTGGCAACATAGAAAGTGCTATCAGTCACCAAGGTAACACCAGCAATTATGTTATGGATAGACTGCCGGAAATCAATAGGCCCGCAGCCGTTCAAGGGCTACTGAATGCCAGGGACAGTGACGAGCAGCCCCCTCTCCAGCTTGCTTTAAAACAAAACCAATACAAAGTTGCGAGTATGCTGCGGGATGCACTGGAGCAACTGCCGCACACGGCAAGGCTTGATTGCATCATGCAGGAAGACTTCGGTCAACCGGGCCCAATTAACCTTCCGGCAGCTCAACCAGGTACATCGAATGTGGCTACTGAGGTTTCTGAACAACCATCATTGATTCTTGATACAGCCCATCACCTGGCTACCCTTGATGGTCATACAGAGACCGTCAAGGCGTTGCTCGACATTAACCGCTCCCTGGGCGTTGAGGCTCTCCATTTCGCTGCCCGCAATGGCGACACAAAGACCGTCAAGGCATTTCTGACCACTGAACCCTCCCTGACCAAAGAGAAGGACAAGTGTGGCAATACGGCTCTTCACCTGGCTGCCTTGAATGGCCACACAAAGACCGTCAAGGCATTCCTGGCCAATGACCGATTGCAGGGCGTTGCGGCTCTCCACTTAGCTGCCCTCAATGGCCAAAAAGAGATCGTCAAGCCATTACTGGTCATTGACCGCTCCCTGGGCGTTGAAGCTCTCCACTTGGCTGCCCTCAATCTCAAGGCCAGGATCGTCAAGCCATTATTGGTCATCGACCGCTCCCTGGGCGTTCAGGCTCTCCACTTCGCTGCCCTTAATGGCAAGGCAGAGATCGCCAGGTCATTACTGGTCATTGACCACTCCCTGGGCGTTGAGGCTCTCCTATTCGCTGCCCGCAATGGCGTCACCAAGGCCGTCAAGGCATTGCTGGCCATTGACCCCTGCCTGGGTGTTGAGGCTCTCCAATTTGCTGCCCGCAATGGCGTCACCGGGGCCGTCAAGGCATTGCTGGCCATTGACCGCTCCCTGGGCGTTCAGGCTCTCCAATTCGCTGTGCTCAATGGCCACACAGAGGTCATTAAGGCATTGCTGGCCATTGACCCCTCCCTGGCCAAAGAGAAGGACAGCTGTGGCAATACGACTCTTCACCTGGCTGCCCTCAATGGCCACACAGAGACCTTCAAGGAATTTCTGGACATTGCCCCCTCCCTGGCCAAAGAGAAGGACAACTGTGGCAATACGGCTTTTCACTTGGCTGCCTTGAATGGCCAAACAGAGACCGTCAAAGCATTTCTGTACATTGCCCCATCCTTGTCCAAAAAGAAGGACAGCAATGGCGAAACGGCTCTGCACAAAGCTGCTTTTGGTGGCCACCTGGAGACCATCCAGGCATTGCTGGACATTGCCCCCTTCCTGGCCAGAGATAAGGATAACAAAGGCAACACCGCTCTCCACCACGCTGTCTTTGGGAGCCACACAGAAATCGTCAAGGTGTTACGGGACGCTAAAAACATCAAGGTCAATGCGAAGGATTTCTGCCATGGCCGAACGGCTCTTCTCTGCGCTGTCTCTCAGGGCCACATAGAAATCGTCAAGGCGTTACTGGACGCTAAAGACATCAATGTCAATGAGAACAATAGAGATGGCGATACCGCTCTCCACTGCGCTGTCATTGGGGGCCACACAGATATCGTCAAAACATTAGTGGACGCTAAAGGCATCAAGATCAATCAGAAGAATAAATATGGCTGGACGGCTCTGGACGTTGCTAACCGTAGTGGTCATACAGTGCATGAGATACTTCTTCGTGAAAAAAGAGTTCATTATTCACCGGTCTGCCTTCTTCAGTGAGCAATAACATTGAGCGAGGAACTATTGCCGGGCCTTGAATCTTGCTTCAAACTGCTCTCTTCATACTGCGTCAGACTTGGCGCACCATCTTTAATTTGCCCCTTTCTGAATAAATATATTTATTTTCAGAATCTCTGCTGTTCGGGATCTGAAAGCCAGCCGAACCGTTGCAGTCTGCAGCCCAGTGCAGAGAAGCGCTAATACCCACACAGCCCTCCCTCGCTACCATGCCCTGAAGTTGTGGAACCATCGGTTTCTCCCCATAATCATGAGAGTTTGATAAAAAAATCAGGGAGATAATTAA
>NZ_JAHHPO010000233.1 GCF_024606365.1 Endozoicomonas sp. ONNA2 | reverse complement strand
ATTCTTAAATAAACTTTCTCTGTATCATGACGTACGATCAGTGGTAATCAGGATACTTTTTGCCCCCAGGCCCGACTCAGTAAAGACTTCCATGATGGTACAGCCAACCTTACTGCAGGCTTTGTTAAACTGCGCCTTGAAGTCATTAATGGATTGTGGTGCAAAGTAATCAATGCCGAACAGCTCAGCCGCATGTTGTGCTGCAAGGCCATGGGGTGTGACAAAATAATCATTAACTCGGGCGGCATCATTGCTACATCCTCTGGTGGTCACATAGAAAATACCACCACCGTCGTTATTGATCAGCACAATAACCAGCGGCGTTTTGCACTGCGCCGCCAAGTGCAGGGAGTTAAGGTCATGGAGGAAAGAGATGTCCCCGATCAGTAAAACCATTGGCCCCTGATTTCCAGCCGCACATCCTGCTGCAGTGGCAATCAGTCCATCAATGCCACTGACTCCACGACTGGCATAAACCCGAGGCAAATGATGTGTTGAGAAAATATCCACCATGCGAATGGGCAAACTGTTACCCAGGAACAGGCTGCTTCCCGGAGGTAGCAATTCCCCCAGAGAAGCACCGAGCCATTGCTCACCCAACTGGCCCGGCCGTCGACTGTTGAGCAATTCACCCAGCTGTTCTGCCCGGGCTGTCAATGGTGTGCTCCATTCCCTGTCAGCTTGTATCCCTTCACTGCTCCGTAACAGTTGATGACCAACCGAATCAATATCACCCACCAGCCGCACATTCTGCCGCTGCCCTGTATCGACTCTTCTGGGAGCAGGATCAAGCATCCAATAGGCCTGCCAATGGTGCCGCCCCATAAACTGATCCAACCGTTTGGATGTCAGGTAACCACCAATGTGCAGCACACGGTCAACCTTATCGAATAAGCTTTCGCTGGCTGAACTGGCCAATAACAGGTCAGCATGCCTGATGGCCTTTGGATGGCCGTGCAGCTGTGACTGCACATCGGCAATTAGCGGCCAACCCAAGCGTTCCGATAGCTGCACGATGACATTAACATTCGTTTCAGGCATCACCCGCCCAACAACAATCAGACCCTTACCATCGATAAAATGCTGCCATCGACCAATATCGGGCAACCGGGTTAACTCTGGTACAAAATACTCAGTATAAGTCCTTAACGAGGCTATCCATGGCTGGATACTGGCAAGATAGACGTCATTTTCAATATGAACAGTTTCTTCCACCTGATGGGGGTAAAGCGGTTCCCGAAACATGCAGTTGATATGCACAGGCAGCCCCGACACTGACGAGCGAGCATACGCCTGATCAATACTGCCCAGCAACCATCGCAAGGAGATAGACCTGTCCGGGGTTGGCAAATCCAGCGTCGCTCCGGTGTAGTTACCAAAAATATTCCGCTGATCAATGGCCTGATTTGCGCCGCAGTCAATCAACTCAGGGGGACGATCAGCCGTCAGCACCACCAGCGGTATACCCGACTGGTGAGCTTCAATGATGGCCGGGTAGAGATTGGCAACAGCAGTGCCTGAAGTGGTGATCAAAGCCACCGGTTCCTGGCTGGCTTTGGCCAGACCCAGGGCAAAAAAACCGAGTCCTCGCTCATCGAAATGAACATGGCGAGTCATCCCTTGATGAGCTGCAACGGCAAAGGTTAATGGTGCAGAGCGAGATCCCGGAGCAATACAGCAATGTCGGACACCCAGTCGCCACAGTTCTTCAATCAGCACTGCAGACCACATGCTGTTGATATTTACGTAATCGGTTTTAACTGTCATAAGCTCACCGGCCCGGGCAGCCAGCCACAGATAGGGTATTGCAAGATTTTCATTGCCAATGCAGTTTTTCAGGCTGATCTGCTGGTGGGTTAACAGGATCTAAGAAAACGCTGCATAATCATTACTATCAACACACTGCCGTGCCTGAGCTGGCAATGTGGTGGCCTGTTGACGATCAAGAATATCCAGTACCGTGGCAATTTTATTGTCCAACTCGGACCACTCCTCGTCGGCCACCGAGTCCTTTACAATACCCGCACCGGAGTAAAGCATCAGGACATTACCAGCCAGACGGGCGCTGCAAATGGCCACACTGAAATCACTCTTTCGAATACCAACAATCCCGCACACTCCGGCATACAATCCACGGGGGCAGGGTTCGTTGGCTGCAATAAACGAAAATGCCTCCTCTCTTGGAACACCCCCTACGGCAGGGGTAGGATGCAGTACGTCCAGCAACTGCTGATCGCACACGTCGAGGTTCAGTACGCCACGAATCTGGTAACGCAAATGCTGAATATGGTGAAGTTTGACAACACAGTGGCTACGATCCGCTTCCAGGGACTGGCACATGGGTTGCAGCCTGTGGCAGATATCATCCAGAACCAGACGGTTTTCATGGATATTTTTACCATCGCTCATCAGCAGGCTTGCCAGCTGGGCATCTTCAAACAGGTTCTGACCACGGACAATGGTGCCTGCCAGGGCCTCGGTAGAGATAATATTTTCCAGTCGCTTCACCAGTCGCTCAGGGGAGCAGCCAAAAAATGTTTGTCCCTGCCCCTGAAACAGGAACTGATAGGAATGGGGGTTCGCCTGCTGCCACGGGTAAAGCAATGAGAATGGGGAAAGATGCCCCGCCAGTTTCAGACACGTTACCCGGGCCAACACCACCTTATCGAGCACGCCAGATGCAAAAGCCTGCCGGGCCTTGTCAACCAGTTGGTGCCAGACACTCACATCCGGCTGGTAACCCGCAACCTGAAAAGTAAAGTCAGCCTCAGGCAACTGCTGGCTAAAGTTGAGTGCTGAGATAATCTCCAGAGCCTTGCGAATACTGCTATGGTATTCCAAAGCGTTGTCAGACCTGAGGTTCACAGCCAACACCGTTCCCTTGCGAGTCTCAACCAATTCCAGCAGAGGCAGGATGATCCTTCCGTAACCAAAAGCAGGCCAGATTGACGCTTCATCATCCGCAAAAGAGAGGTAGCATAGGCAGTGACTGTCGGTATGCTCTGGCAAATGACTCAGGATTTTGTGAGCACTGGCAAATGCAGAAGCCAGATCCTGGCGACAGGATAAAGCTTGTGACCAGCTATAACCGAGCACAGCTATGGCGTGATCGCCTTCCCTGTCTCTCCAGAACGCTCTTTCACGGCAGTTCTGCGCAGCCAGAAAGCCCTGCAGATGAATGGCAGGGAAAGGGCATTCAATTCTGACCAGCTGCTTTTCAGGCACAGGTTGATACATCAGCCTTTGCAACTGTTGCACCATCAATGCTAACTGAGCCTGGATTGCGCTGGTCAAGACATCCTGCCAATTAAGAGAGTTAAACATGGTAATAGTAGATGAATTTTTCCGCCTGACTTTCTATCATGAGATTTTTTCAACGCTGAAATTCATACAGAACTGAATCCTTGATCCGTTTCATCAGTACAGGTAACAATTCACTATGGCCACCAATGGAGAGTCAGCCAGACAATGGCTGGAACAGAACAGGGAGCAGGTCTCGGAGGAGCGAATTCTCCAAATTCGCAATAACCTGGTAAAAAAAATAGACCAGATGGTTGATGCGGATAACATGAATGTATCGGATGAGCATCAAGGCTTGTTAGAGGCCCTTGATGTGATGGATGCCTGGCTTCAGGAACGCGCAAGCCCCCGGGAAACAGCAACAGAAACTTCAGCACTGGATTACAGCCCGCTCATTCAGGAGCCCTCGGAAACGGCCCCAAAGCTGACTCAGGAAGAAAAACAGCGCCGCTTCCAGAATCTGCTAAAGGCCACAAAAAAATAAAAATGGTGAGGCTGCGCCCAGACAACCTCATCGACTGGCGGCCCGGGCATCACACTTTCAACCGCTCACACTCCATAACGACCCGATCATAGGTCCAGTCCCCACCGCCGGGATGCTTAACCTCATGCTCAATCAGCTTCTGGCAAATCTGCATAGGGTTCAGCCCCTTTTTTGCCAGTCGCTCCAGGGTCTGCTTCAGCTCATTGTCTGCTTCACTGAATTCCCGGGCGTTTCTGGATCCTTTCTTTCTGACTGCAACTTTAATTTGCTTCATCGTCAACTCACCTGAAACAACGTGGACCTTTGGGAGGCGAACTACCTGGCAACTTGTTGGCAACTAGTTGGCAACTACCTAGAATAACACCCTGGCGAGAATAGTAGCAGGGTAATCTATTCTCAGTCAGACTCCCGAATAATCTATACTCTATGCTTAGATTCTGCGTGCGGTAAAGCAGGAGTTTACTATGAAACGCCTTTACTACCTGACTGGCTCACTGGACAGTGTTACCAAAATTACCGAAGACCTGCACCGGGATGGTATCACCGACTGGCATCTCCATGTTTTAAGCCGAAACGAAGCGGGCCTTTATCACAAACAAGTTCACAGTGCCAATATGCTGCAGGAAAACGATGTGATTCACTCCGGAGAGATGGGCGCCGTCATTGGCGGTGTTGCCGGTCTGCTGGCGGCTACAGTGATTGAGTGGTGGAACCCGATCGGGATAGATATCCCTCTACCTGCCCTTCTGGTGGTCGCTGGCGTCTTTACTATGTTTGGTGCCTGGAGCGGTGGGTTGGCAGGTATCACCCGCGAGAATTACAAAACGGCCCGATTCCACGATGATCTGGTAAAAGGCAAACATTTGATAATGGTGGATGTATCCAAACAACAGGAGCAGCGAGTGCGCTACCATCTGAGCAAATATCATCCGGAAGCCGCTCTTGCCGGTGTGGATACCACCCTGACACTGCCTTTCAGCCCTAACTTCTGGCGTTACCCGCGCCACAACTAGTTAGTAGGTAGTAGGAGGCTGTCCGAGAATAGACTGCCCTACGCGGCAACTGCTCCTGCGTTGCTC
>NZ_JAHHPO010000232.1 GCF_024606365.1 Endozoicomonas sp. ONNA2 | reverse complement strand
GATTCAATAGCGGGGCTATTTGACGAAGAAGCAGGAATTTTTAGACCAATTTATCTCAACCGCACGACTGCATGGATGCAGGAGCAGTTGCCGCGCAGGGCAGTCTATTCTCGGACAGCCTCCTGGCTGCCCAATATTTTACTCTCAACCTTTTGACTCATGACGTATTCAGTCAAAACCCGGCTCACCGTGAGTACGGTGAGAAACTTCATGATGCTTTCACAGCCCGGGGAAAAGCTTCATCAGGTTGGCAGAACTTTTTATGGAAAAGGGGAGTCTTAGCTCTAGTTCATTAATTGGATCATCCGATGAATATCACTCCCTACTCTGCTTATTTAATTGACGCTGCCGAACGATTTCCCGATTGTCAAGATACTACTTCTTCTAAATCTTGCCGACCACATCAAGCCTTCTTTAATACATTTGCAGCAAAAGACAATCTTCAATGTACTGTGAGTACTGATGAAAATACTAAAAACTACCTTCAACAGACAACGGTGGCTTTTCACAATCCATTTGATATCCCCCGATTTGAAAAAAGATCAATAGCCATCATTAATAACCAAACTGAAGGACACCAGTCGGGTAACCTGCCTGCCGGAATAAAACCACTGAATAATGAGCAGGCTCCCAAATATATTCCCGATAATGAACCATTTTCAATCCAGTCAATTCTGGAATTGGGGAAATCAACCTCAGCAGGCTCATCAGTTGTTAATACTCATGATAAGGTTTGCTCACGGCACATTAAACATAAGGCCAGAAAACGGACCTGGGAAAATTCACAGAGAGGGAAAGACTGGCTGAAAAATTACTCAAAGACCAAGAAAGCAAAGGATTCCAAAAGTACCTGGGCAAAATCCGCGAGAGGGAGGGCTTATCATCAGGACTACCAAAAGACTTACGCAAAAACTGAACAGCGGAGAGGTTACCTGGAGGCTTACAAGCAAGTTAAAAAAAATACCGGTGATAACGAACAAGCAAGTTTCGCTGGCAGGCAAGCTTCCGCCTTGATCAGGGCGATAGAATCGGGTGTACAATCAACTAGTATTGGTAATTAAAAAGGAATATCGCAAGTAGTTAACCAAATGAAATCATATTTTTTGAGCAATTAGTCAGAAAACATGATTTCATATAGATAAACTACTTGGTGATAAAATTCCAACAACACAGAATTTCAGAAATAAACCTGCCAGGTACACCGTTAAAGTCGCGGCAGAAATATAAAATGAAGTAATGACAACAACGGTGAACCACAGTTGGTATGGCGCGCTCGGGAGGATTCGAACCTCCGACCGCCTGGTTCGTAGCCAGGTAC
>NZ_JAHHPO010000231.1 GCF_024606365.1 Endozoicomonas sp. ONNA2 | reverse complement strand
CATAGTTCCAGAATTAGAGTGAAATGGGAAAGTTATTTTTAGACAATTCCCAAGCAACAAAATGTCAGATTTGTTTTTTTTCAAATCTTGGTCAGCACTGGAAACTCTCAGGTAGCCAATGGTTTTAGGGGTGTCTTCGGTCACTGTGAACTCAAACAAATCCAAAGTTAATGAAAACCATAAATATACAGGATTTTTCATGCATTTTCAGATCGAAAATACAGTGCATTTCTTTTATGATTTCTGTCATTAAAAACAATCGTTTTTAGTGTCAATATCTGACCCTTGATACAGAGTAGCAAAGTGAGATTATCATGGTCTTCAAAGAGCAATACCACATAGAAAACAACCAGCTGCTGCGCCCCCCTCAGCGTGAAGGCTGGCAGAGCATCAGAGACCACTACAGAGGTTCTAAGCCTGAACGATTCTCTGGGGTTATATTGCCTGTCGGCTGTGGAAAGTCGGGGTTAATTGCAATAACTCCTTATGCACTATCCGCCAGTCGCGTTCTGGTAATAACGCCAGGTACGCGAATCCGGGATCAGCTTGGCGAGGACATGAAGTCCAGCAGTCCATCAAAGTTCTACGACAAGTGTAATGTACTCGGTACTGGCTCAGGGCATCCAGAGACAGTGGTTGTAGCAAGTGGTTCAGTGAATCACGACGATATAGCCAATGCTGATCTTGTTATTTCCAATATTCAACAGATTGCAGGCGAAGAAAACCGATGGCTAGATGAATTTGGTGATGATCTTTGATTTAATTCTGGTTGATGAGGGACATCATAATACGGCTGCATCCTGGAGACAGGTGTTCGATCGCTTTCCTGAAGCACGGGTAATAAATTACAGCGCAACTCCTACAAGATCCGATGGCCAACTAATGGAAGGCCATGTCATTTACTCTTTTCCTGTCATTCGTGCCATAGAGTCTGGTTATGTCAAGAGGCTAACAGCCAAAATGTTAAGTCCTGCTGAGCTGACGTACATAGATAAAAGCTCAGGAGCCGAGAGGGTTATTGGTCTGGAGGAGGTAATCAGGCTGGGCAGAGAAGATGCGGAATTTCGCCGTGGGATTGTAATGAAGGACAGCACACTATCTTCCATAGTGGACTGTTCTATCGCAGAGTTACGCCGGTTGCGTTCCGAATCTGGAGAACAACGTCTGAAAATAATCGCTTCAGCCTTAAATATTGATCACTGTATCCAGATAACAGAGGCATTCCGCGCTCGTGGACTCAGAGCAGATTACGTTCATTCTCTAGAGGGGCAAGAAGCTAATAATCGTATACTGGATAAGCTAAAAAACCACCAAATTGATGTAATTGTCCAGGCACGAATGCTGGGCGAGGGTTTCGATCATCAATACCTTGCTGTAGCTATGGTAGGTAGCATTTATGCAAACCTCTCTCCTTTTGTCCAGTTTGTCGGGAGAGTGATGCGTGTTGTGGAGCAGAATGCACCTGATAACCCGGTAAACCGAGGCTCGGTGGTTTTTCATGCAGGCGCAAATGTAGCTCAACGATGGAGTGATTTCCGTACATTCAGTGAGGCAGATCAGAATTATTTCTCAGAGCTTCTGCCAGAAGCTGAAAACATAAATTTTGACACTAAGGGTGTTGCTACCAAAGAGGTAGGAAGTACCATGCCGTTACAGCCAGTTGACATCGTTTCTGAGACAGGTGTCATGGCTGAAGAAATGGAGCCAATCGGGAAAGAGGCCGCTGCTTTGATCCAGCAGCTGGCTGAGACAGGCATCAGCCCGGAAAGGGTTGCTTCAGAGTTACGCCGAATTCGCCCTACCCGGCAAGATCGTCGTCAGGCTAGACGTTCAGCCCTGAATGACCGCATCCAGAAAGAGACCGGAGGTTTATTGGCCCGTTGCAACATTAGTCCAGGAGGGAAGAGTCTTGATCGCAGCTATCAGAAGACCAATTTCCAATGGGTTCTGGCAGAGCTGAATCATCGGATAAATTCCAGTGCTTCACAACAGCAAGACAATCGACAGAATTTTACCTTAGACGAGCTTGATCGCGCTCACCAGGCTATTGATGACGTAGTGAGAGAGTTGGAGGGAGAGCTAAAAGGTGGGTAGACAAAAGTCTCTGATCAAAAACCTGAAGGTGACAAGCGCAAAGCGAACTCATTTTTGCAAAGCTAACTCAAAGCACAAAATCCTAAAAGGGGATCAACGTCTCACAGTAAAGGAAGGGCAGAGTGAGAAAAATTACTGTCTGAAATGCGGAAAGAAGTTTCTAGACAATGCTATAGATGAACTTTCAAAACTCCGAAGCGCTATTGAGACTGTATAAGTCAATATTTTTCTCGTTCCGGCAAAGGGAACTGCCAGGGCGAGGGCAGATTTAATGAATAAGGCATATCAATCCTGTGAGCCAAGAACATGAAACCGCCTATCCCCGGTTAAAAAAGCAGTACTCACAGAAAGAACTTGAGCGGTATCACACCCCTGACGATGCAGAACTTTCATTAGCGCGGCAGAACACTCGTCAACCCACGGCGAGAATTTGCTTTTTGCTTCTTATGAAAATTACTCAGCACCTTGGTTATTTCGTTCAGGTTCGTGAAATTCCCAAACTTTTCTTGAGGCATATTACTTCATGTCTGGGTTATGACAGAAAGCTTATCCCGAACGCGAGCCAGTTAAAGAGTTACGATCGAAGCGGTACCCGACAACGACACTTGCAAACTCTGCGCTGTGCATTGGGTATAAAACCCTTTGGTCAGGCTGGCATAGAACTTGTGGAAAGCACCGCTCTTCGTGCAGCGTCAACAAAAGAGCATGTCACCGATATCATCAATGAGGTTCTTGAGGAGCTGGTTCGCCAATATTATGAGCTACGATCATTCTCTATTCTTGATGACTCCGCCACAAAAGCCTGGAAAAAGGTTCGCCTTAATTTCTTTGCCGAGTACCGACAGCAGCTGAGCCTGCCAATACTGTATCATCTGGACAAATTGCTGGACGTGAATCAGAGTGACGATCATTTCAGCTTATGGAACAAGTACCGGCGGGAGTGTGGCAAACCGACATCCAAGGTTATCAAGGAGTACCTGAAGTGGCTGACTTCCATCAAAGAACAGGCAGAGAGTCTGCCAGAAATAACAGGGCTGCCGGCCGCCAGAAAAAAAGCACTCTTTCATGAGGCTCGCAGCTATGACGCCAAGTCCATGCGGCGGTTGCAGGCCAACAAGCGATACACACTCACAGCACTACTGGTTCGACAACGCTACGCTTCAGCATTGGATGATGTTGCCAACATTTTCATTCGCCTGGTTCGTCAACTGCACCATACCGCCAAGCAAAGCTACCAGGAGTACCGGCTAAAGAACACGGGGGATACGGATCAGCTAGTTACCAGGTTTTACAAAATCCTTCAGGCTTGGAACGCTGATGGCTCTCCGGATACCACTCAGGTGGATGAACTGCTCAACAGTGATACCGAACAATGGCTGAGTGCTTGTGAGCGTTACCTTAAGCTCGCTGATGATAACTACTATCCGTTTTTGGTGTCCCATTACCAGAAAAAACGTTCACAGTTGTTCAATTGTCTGGAGTTGCTGAAGCTTAAGCCCACTAGTGAAGATGACCAATTACTGCATGCGCTGGAGTGGATTAATCTAAATAGGCACCTGAGACGTACTGAGTTTGACGACATTCCTGAATCATTGTCCGATGGACAGTGGTTGACCGAGCCTTGGCTGAGAGTAATTGAACGCCAAAGAGAAGCTGATGGCCAGATGGTTTGGCGCAAAAATTATTTGGAATTGGCTGTTTTCAGCCTGATTATGGAAGCCCTGAACGCTGGCGACCTCTGCATTGAAGCCGGCGACATGTTCAGTGACTATCGGGATAAATTAATCTCTCTGGAGCAATATCAGGATCATATCGAAGAGTACAGCCGACAGTCCGGTATAGCTACTGACCCAGATGCGTTTGTGGAAGAACTGAAGCAAAGTTTGGAATCGGCGGCATCACTGGCTGATGACTCCTTTCCCGACTGCCAACATGTTCGATTTGAGGCAGGGTGCCTGAAACTCAGTCGGCCGGAAAGTAAGGTGCCTACAGCCAAAGTCGCTGAAATCAAGCGTTTGATCGATGAATGCATGCCATCCCTGAGTATCCTGGATGTGTTGATTGAGGCTGAGAGATGGCTGGATCTACATACACTCTTTGCTCTTCCTTCTGGTGAGAAAAGCCGGGTATCAGAACCCAGAAAACGCTTTGTAACCACTCTGTTCTGTTATGGCTGCAACCTTGGACCAACGCAGGTGGCTCGATCGGTGCAAGGGCTGAGTCGAAAGCAGATAGCCTGGCTCAGTATTGGCTATATCTCTGAGCCTGATTTGGACAAAGCCATAACCAAAACCATCAATGCCTATAATCGCTTTCAGTTGCCAAAGAGCTGGGGAACCGGTGAGCGGGCAGCGGCCGACGGCACACGGTTTGATGTCTATCAACAAAACCTGTTTTCTGAATATCACATTCGGTATGGCAGCTATGGTGGCGTCGGGTACTACTTTGTGTCAGATACCTATGCTGCCTTGTTTAGCCGGTTCATCACCTGTGGTTCTTATGAAGGGGCTTATATTCTGGATGTTCTGATGAACAACCAATCGGACATTCAGCCAAGCATTTTGCATGGAGATACTCATGCCCAAAATGAACCAGCATTTGGTTTGGCATACCTACTGGGCATTGAGCTAATGCCACGCATTCGTAAAGTTTCAAAGTTGCGTTTCTTCCGGCCGGAAGCCGGCGCTCGATACCAGCACATTGACAGCCTGTTTGAGCAAACCATTAACTGGTCTTTGATCAAGAAGTACTTACCGGACATGCTACGTGTTGCACTGTCTATCAAACACGGAACCATTGACCCCTCGGCCATCCTGCAAAGACTGGGTTCCGGCACCCGAAAAAACCGATTGTATTTTGCCTTTCGTGAGCTCGGCCGTGCTGTGAAAACACGCTTCCTGCTGAAGTACATCATGGATATTGATTTGCGAAAAACGATCAATCAGGCCACGAACAAATGTGAGGAGTTCAATGATTTCTGTAAATGGCTCATGTTTGGTGGCGATGGCGTCATTGCTGAAAACCTGCGACATGAGCAACAGAAGATCATTAAATACAATCAGCTTGTGTCCAATCTGACGATTCTTCATAACGTACAAAATATGACTCGTGCGCTGAAGGAGATTGCCAGTGAGGGGGTGGAGATAACACCAGATATACTGGCTGACCTGTCCCCGTACTGGCGAAAGCACATTAACCGCTTTGGAGACTACCGGCCGGACTACGATATACCCGTGTCCAAACTGGAGTATGACCTGATCCTTTCCATGATGCTCTGACGGGTCACAGTTTGCAAAAATACCACTTTGTGGTATATTTATTACTACAATGTAGGATTAAATATGGAATTTGTAGAAGCCAGTGTATTTACCAAAATTATCACTCAGCTCATGTCTGACGATGATTATCGTGCCATGCAGGAAGCTATGATTGCACAGCCTGATATTGGTAGCGTTATCAAAGGAACAGGAGGACTGCGTAAGTTCCGCTGGAAGTTGGGTGACTCTGGCAAGCGCGGTGGTGTACGAACCATCTATTACTGGCAAGTCAGTGAAGATATCTTCTACATGCTGTATGCCTACACTAAAAGTCGGCAAACAGACTTAACCAGTGCCGAGAAAAAAGTACTGTCAGAACTAGCGAGGGAGTTTTGCAATGAGTGACCATGAATTTAACTTTGATGAATTGGTGGAGAGCGTCAAGGAAGCGATCGACATTAACAAAGGCATTAAAAAGCCTTCACGGTCGTTCAAGTATGAGGAAATTGATGTTGCGGCTATCAGGAAGGCTACACACCTCTCACAGGAGAAGTTTGCGGCTCTGATTGGAGTGAGCATCAAGACTGTGCAGGGATGGGAGCAAAAAGTGAGAAAACCTCTCGGGCCGGCCAGATCATTACTGATTATGTTCCGCAACGACCCTAACCAGGCTATGGCCTTACTTCACCAGTGAGTAAGTATAAAAATACTATTTATTTAGGGCGTTATATTAAAAACAAAACAGGGATTCTTTTGCTTGTATTTCAATGGCTTGCAAATGTATGTGGAGAATTCCACGTAACTATTCTGTGAACCCAGCCAAACCAGCCCACCAAGCTGGTAAGGAATAC
>NZ_JAHHPO010000230.1 GCF_024606365.1 Endozoicomonas sp. ONNA2 | reverse complement strand
TTCACCTCACAAAACCGAATTTTTATCCTCAATTTTCTGCCGTCCTCGCTACGGGCGCTATCCACGGGCAGCCTCTTGGTACGTCATTTCAATGAGCTTGCTCTGTTCACCCTGAGCGGAATCGAAGCGTGATTGGCGCAGCCTTATATTCAGGGTATGGAGTTTAGCCCTTCGACTCCGCCCAGGACGAACGGGGCTTGGGTGCCATTGATCGAGGAAACCCATCAATTACAAAATGCAGTTGTCACCAGGCTCACATTTTTTTACCTCAGAGTATATGGGACTGTCCCAGTCAGTAACTTCTGACTTGCCAATGAAAACCGTGATTCCCCGTGCAGATTTACGTTTTGTCGATATTGCAGAATCAACCACTTTAGTGGATCATAGCTGCCGCAAAACACAACATATAGTGCCTATCGCGCACACAACCACTACCTGTAGATATTCCACCCACAAAGGCGCAATATCTTATTATTCTATCTGTCCGGAGAGCCACCATGACTGAGATCATCAAACGCGATGGTTCACGCCAGCCTTTCGATGCGCCACGCATCGTAAAAGCCGTTGCCAGCGCCCTCAATGATGCTCAGATCAAAGACCATGACTTTGCTGAGTACGTTGCGAAAAAAGTAGCCAGCACCGTGGCCGGTCAGGAACTGGTGGATATCTATGATATTCAGGATCAGGTAGAGCATCTGATGATGAGCAGCGAATACCATAACGCTGCCCGCAAATACATTGAGTATCGTCAGACCCGGGATATTGAACGTGAGTCGCGTAATGCCCTGAGCCGGGACATTCTGAGCATCATCAATCAGGACAATGAAGAGCTGCTCAACGAAAACGCCAACAAAGACAGCAAAATCATCCCCACTCAACGGGACCTTCTGGCGGGTGTTGTCGCCAGGCACTACGCCAGACAGCATATCCTGCCAAAGCACATTACCGCGGCCCATGACCGTGGCGAAATCCATTATCACGACCTGGACTATGCCCCGTTTTTCCCGATGTTCAACTGCATGTTGATCGATATTGAAGGGATGATGACCCACGGTTTTCGCATGGGTAATGCAGAAATTGAAACGCCCGGGTCTATCACTACCGCAGCGGCCATCACCGCCCAGATCATTGCCCAGGTTTCCAGCCATATCTATGGCGGCACCAGCGTCAATGAGATTGACCGTATTCACGCACCTTACGTGCGCAAAACCTTTGAAAAACATCGTCAGCAGGGTATGCGCTGGATTGGTGATGAGGAAAAAGCCCGTGAATACGCCATGGAAATGACCGAAAAGGACTGCTATGACGCTTATCAAGGACTGGAGTATGAGGTAAATACCCTGCATACCGCCAATGGCCAGACCCCGTTTGTCACCTTTGGCTTTGGCCTGGGTACCAGCTGGGAAGAGCGTCTGGTGCAAAAGTCCATTCTGAAAAACCGGATTCGTGGCCTGGGTAAAAACTGCAAGACCCCGGTCTTTCCCAAGCTGGTGTTTGCCATCAGAAAAGGAGTGAACTTCAACCCTGAAGACCCGAACTACGACATCAAACAGCTGGCGCTGGAGTGTGCCAGCAAACGGATGTACCCGGACATTCTCAACTATGACAAGCTGATTGAAGTAACCGGAAGCTTTAAAACACCCATGGGCTGTCGTTCATTCCTGGGCGTTTATGAAGAGGGCGGCAAGATGATTCACGATGGCCGTAATAACCTGGGGGTCGTCTCACTCAACCTGCCCCGTATAGCAATTGAAAGTCAGGGCAATGAGGAAACTTTCTACCAACTGCTGGAACAGCGCTTGCAGCTGGCTAAAGAGGCCCTGATGACCCGTATCCAGCGTCTGGACAGGGTACGTGCCCGGGTAGCGCCGATTCTCTATGTGGAAGGTGCCTGCGGTGTTCGCCTGAAGCCAGATGACAAGGTCAGCGATATTTTCAAAAATGGTCGTGCCTCTATCTCCCTTGGCTACATCGGGATCCATGAGACGATCAATGCCCTTTATGGCAGTGGTTCCGGTGATCTTTACGACAGTGAAGAGCTTCGCCATAAAGCCGTTGCGATTGTAGAAACCCTGCGTGCAGCAGTGAATCAGTGGAAAGAAGAGACCGGCTACGGCTTCAGTCTTTACTCAACCCCAAGCGAAAGCCTGTGTGACCGTTTCTGCCGCCTGGACAAAAAGAAATTTGGTGTTGTTGAGGGCGTGACTGACAAAGGCTACTACACTAATTCTTTCCATCTGGATGTGGCAAAGAAGGTCAACCCATACGACAAGGTCGACTTTGAGCAGGTATACCCCAAACACGCCAGCGGTGGTTTCATCTGCTATGGTGAGTACCCGAACATGGTCAACAACCTGAAGGCATTGGAGAACGTTTGGGACTACACCTACGACAAGGTGCCATACTACGGCACCAATACTCCCAATGACTCCTGCTACAGCTGTGATTATGAAGGGGAATTCAACGCCACCAGCCGTGGTTTTGAATGCCCACAGTGCAAAAACCGCGACTCCGACAAGATGTCCGTAACCCGTCGTGTTTGTGGTTACCTGGGCCAGCCCAACAGTCGGCCTTTTATCAAAGGCAAGCAGGAAGAAGTGGTTCGTCGGGTAAAGCACCTCTAATACGGGTGCCTCGCTCCCAAACTCTCAGGATGCTGCGAAAGGCCTTAAAAAAAACCACAAAGGCACAAAGGTTTTTCCAAGCTTGCCTGAGCGACACTCAGCATACAAAAAAGGCTACCTTTGTGTCTTCGTGTCTTTGTGGTTCAACGCTTTTATACCTTTTGCAACACCCCCGCTCTGCGTTGGAACGAGCACCACAGGCCCCATGAAAAAGCAAAAAGCATGAACTATCTCCAGTACTATCCAATCGATGTGGTCAATGGTGAAGGCACCCGTTGCACCCTGTTTGTCAGTGGTTGTGAACACCGCTGCAAAGGCTGTCATAACGCCACCTCCCGGGATGCCCGCATGGGAATCTCCTTTGACCAGGCCATGGCAGACCGGATTATTGCCGACCTGGGAGACTCCCGCATCAAGCGGGATGGGTTGTCACTGTCCGGTGGAGACCCACTGTTCCCCGGCAATCTTTCCGGTATCCTGAAGCTGGTTCAGCGGGTAAAAGCCGAATATCCACAGAAAAATATCTGGCTCTGGACTGGCTACACGCTGGAAGAACTCAGTCAGGCTCAACAGGAAGTTCTGCAATACATTGATGTGCTGATTGATGGACGTTTTGAGCTGGATAAGAGAGATCTGTCACTGCCCTGGCGGGGCAGCATCAATCAAAGAATAATTAATATCAATAAGGTAATTTTTTAAATGGCTTTTTGCCGCTCCACCACTGGGATAAAATGCCCGGAATCGGCGGGGTTACCTTGTTCTTTGCCAGAATTATGATGTTCCAGTAATTGAACGACAGCGCTTGCCCTGACTCTTCCGGAACCACATCCACAGCCCGATTGACAATACTGACATTGCAGACAAATAATCAAACTAACCAGACTGTCAGTACGTAACTATTCTGTGAACCCAGCCAAACCAGCCCACCAAGCTGGTAAGGAATAC
>NZ_JAHHPO010000229.1 GCF_024606365.1 Endozoicomonas sp. ONNA2 | reverse complement strand
CGGCAAACCAGCCCCGCCCGGTAACCACTTTCAGTCCGCCAATAGCGGCACCATTGCCTGGTGCGTGGGTCAAACAGGCAATGATGGGATCCCCCGCCAGGGTTTTTGCTTTAACCTGCTCCGGAGTCAATGCAGCAAGCACCTTCTTCTGGGCTTCATTGGCTACCGCATCCAGCCGCTGATAAACCGGAGCACCGTATTTTTGGGTCAGCTCCTGATAGCACTCGCCGGGATCACACCGGGTAACGGCGGTAATTTCGGCCGCCAGCAGCGCCATGACGAAACCATCCTTATCCGTACACCAGGTAATGCCATCCCGGCGCAGGAAACAGGCTCCGGCACTCTCTTCGCCTGCAAACGCCATGGAGCCGTCTGAGAGACCATCAACAAACCACTTAAACCCGACCGGAACTTCCGTTACTGTGCGACCCAAACCATTGGCGATACGATCAATCATGGCACTGGACACCAGCGTCTTACCAATTGTTGCGTCCGGTGACCACTGCCCACGGTGGGTATAGAGATACTGGATGGCGACGGACAGGTAATGGTTTGGATTCAGTAGCCCATGCCCCCTAGTCACAATGCCATGGCGATCAAAGTCCGGATCATTTCCGAAAGCAATATCAAAATCATCCTTGAGGTTGATCAATCCGGCCATGGCGGAGGAGGATGAACAGTCCATACGGATCCGGCCATCCTTATCAAGGTGCATAAACGAGAATGTCGGATCAATTTTCTCACTGACCAACGTCAGATCGAGACCATAACGCTCAGCAACAGGCGCCCAATAGCGCAAACCTGAACCACCCAGGGGATCAACACCGATGCTTAGCTTACCGCTGGCAATAGCGGCCATATCCAGCACGTTTTCCAAGTCATTCACATAAGGTGTAACAAAGTCGTATTTGTGCACCTTGCCAGACCTGAGCGCCTGTTGAAAAGAGATTCTCTTTACACCAGAAAGGTTGTCAGCGATCAGTTTATTGGCCCGCTTTTCCACCTGGCCGGTAATATCACTACCTGCAGGACCACCATGGGGCGGGTTATATTTAAAACCGCCATCTTCCGGTGGATTGTGGGAGGGGGTAATGATAACCCCGTCTGCCAAATGGTTATGACAGCGATTGTAGGCAACAATGGCATGGGAAATAACGGGTGTTGGCGTGTAGCCACGGTCCCGATCAATCAGGACATCGAGATCATTGGCAACAAACACCTCCACAGCGCTGATCAAGGCGGGCTCAGAAAGCGCATGGGTGTCCATACCAACAAAAACAGGGCCTTCTACACCCCGGGTACAGCGATATTCACAGATTGCCTGACTGACCGCCAGAATATGGGATTCATTAAACGAACCCCCGGAAGCGGTGCCACGATGACCCGATGTACCAAAAGCGACACGCTGACTACTGTGTGTGAGATCGGGCTGTATCGTGTAATAGTCACTGACCAGCCGGGGAATATTGACCAGAAGATCATCGGTTGCGGGTTGGCCTGCGAGGGGGTGCATGGCAGCTCCAATAATAAAACGGCAGAAAATTACATGCCAACAGAAATAATAATGGAATTGTCTGTAAATAACTTCCGCATATTCAGATGCACCACCGC
>NZ_JAHHPO010000228.1 GCF_024606365.1 Endozoicomonas sp. ONNA2 | reverse complement strand
CTTGATCAGCCGACTCCGGATACTGGCCCGGCAGTAGAATTGGAGAGAGTGTGGTACAGACATGAAATTCCGGATTGCTTCTTTTATGGGTTCTACACTTGCACATTGGCAGGCTGTCAGTCCATTCTTGTTCTTGAGTTTTGGGTCAGCCCCGTTGACCAGCAGAGTCTCGACAATATCACGTTGACCAGCGCCAGCTGCCAGGTGCAGTAGGGTGTTCAAGTGATAACTTACGGAAATATAGGGGTCAGTCCCGGTGTCCAGGGGAATATTGGGGTCAGCCCCGTTGACCAGTGCTTCCTTGATTTGATCCTTCCATCCAAGACAAGAAAATATCGGTAACAGCCTGTTCCAGTCCGGCTGACGGGTTTCAGGTAACAGGGTTTTGTATACATCGAGATGACCCCAGTAAACTGCAGCTTGCAAGGCTGACCAACCATCCCCGTCCCTGAGGTTCGGGTCAGCTCCTTTTTTTAGCAGGATCTTGACCATAGCATGGTGACCAAGGCCAGCTGCCCAGTGCAGCGGGGTGGAATGATAATCAACGAGAATATTCGGGTTAGCCCCGTTGTCCAGGGCCGTATTAAATTGATTGTGCCACCCTGCATAGATAAGTTTTGGTAACAGGCTGTTCCAGTCTGGCTGATGGGTTTCAGGCAACAGTGTGTCGTACACATCGCGATGACGATTCTCGGCTGCAAATTGCAAGGGTGTCCATCCTTCCATGTCCTTGAGGTCCGCTTCAGCCCCTTTGTCCAGCAGGGTCTTGACAATAGCATGATGACCAGCCCTGGCTGCATGGTGCAGCGGGGTGTAATCGGTACATCCGGGAATATTTGGGTTAGCCCCGTTGGTCAGCAGGGTCTCGACAATAGCATGGTGACCTGCTTTAGCTGCTTTTACTAAAGGTGTATCTCCAACACTGTCCCGGTTATTCAGGTTAGCCCCGTTGACCACTGCCACCTTGACTTGATCCTTCCACCCTGAACGGGAAAATTCTTGTAACAGGCTATCCCAGTCCGGCTGATGGGTTACAGGTAACAGGGTTTTGTATACATCGAAATGACCCAGGACAGTTGCAAGTTGCAAGGCTGTCTGCCCATTCCTGTTCTTGAGGTTCGGGTCAGCCCCCTTGGCCAGCAGGGTTTTGACCCTGGCGTGGTCATCACAAACAACTGCATGTTCCAGTGAATTCATGACATACTCCAATGCTTGAAAATCAGGTTTGATCCGCGGATATGCAGCATTCATGACCCTTGCAATTCGGGAGCTGTGTTCAGTTTAGACAGGATTTGCCGGTTTGCTGTCTGACCCAAAACAGTTATGCGCCGAACAGGCGATCTGGCAGAGGTTGCCCCCGATGCAGGCCTGCCTGATCACAGTAAACCGACTGTTGATGCCATTAGGCTGTTGATATCATTAGACTGTTGATGTCATTAGTTGCTGCCATCAAAAAAACGACAGAAATAGTGTATATGGTGCACCCGGGGCTTGCCCTACATTGACAGCGGGCAATATACATACTTCTCCATCGGTGCCGTCAGCGACAGCTTCCCGGCCGCCTCCTTTATTGGTAGCCCATTGTCAGGCAGGCACTTGATCAGCCGACTCCGGATACTGGCCCGGCAGTAG
>NZ_JAHHPO010000227.1 GCF_024606365.1 Endozoicomonas sp. ONNA2 | reverse complement strand
GGGGCATTAACAGAGAGCGAAATAGTCCTATGTTTACTCACATTTATAGGAACAGTCAAGGCATTAACTCTCCAGGACAAGATGCCGTACACCTGCTCAAATCGTGTCAGTTCTGATGGCAGCCCACACTATTCAACAATGGCTGAACACCACAGACTTGAGCCAGTGCTTGCAGCTGCTCAGGCATAGCGGTAAAGCCGATGGATTTTTGCAGTTTTTTCGCCAACCGGAGCCAGGATAGGAAGACCGATAAAGCAGAGCTATCGGCCTGGGAAATACCACTCAGGTCAATTTCCCAGCCATCCTCTGTGGAGGTCAGTAACAAACGGGCACCCTGCTCTTCAATCATTGCGGAAGTGGTGAAATTAACCAAACCATGGAGTTTAAATTGGCCAGGTGCTACCGCTGTTAATGTCATGACTGTTTGCTCACATGTTTCTTCGTTGCTTTACCCTGCATGATTTGTGGCCAGTGATCCACCACATATTGGAGATCATTATATTTATTCATGGCCTCGGCAAACTGGTTACGGAACTGAATACCGATATTGATACCATCAACAATGATATTCCTGAGCTTCCAGCGCTTATCCAGATGCACCATAGAATAAGAGATAGCCACGGTACCTGAGGAAGTTTTGACCTTCATATCCACCGGAACCAGCCGCGCCTTGCCTGACCGGTAGTCGTTTAGTACAGCATCGGGTACCGCATCGACTTTCTCGATGGTCAACCGGGTATCATCGAGCTGAAGCAAAGCCTTGGCATAAAAGCTGATCAAACTGTCTTTAAACGTCTTGGAAAACTGTTCAATTTGACCGGTTTTAGCCCGGCGGGAGTATTTACCCATCACGCCCCGGGCAATGGAGTCAAAGGCCACTGACGGTGATAGCTGGCGATCAACCTCGGCAATAAAGGCAGTGTCATTCTTTTTGTACTGCTGAACATTGTTTTCAAAGGTTGCCAGCAGCTCCCTGGTAATCCTTTCCACCTCCTTCTGAGGTGACTCAATTACCTGCTCTGCGGCAGCTGAAGACCACTGAAAAAGCAGCACCATCAGCAAAGCCACCCAGTTTTTATTACCTTTCATCATCCATTCCATCCACTAGCCAGAGAATGCTTCTCCAGGCTTGTTACTCGTTTTTATTGACCGTACCCAGAAGAAACTTACCGATCAGCTCCTCGATAATCAGCGCGGACTGGGTGTCTTCAAAACGCTCACCATTACGCAGAAACGCCTCCTCACCACCAATGCTGATACTGATGTACTGCTCGCCCAATAGCCCTGCGGTGACAATCGATGCGGTACTGTCGATGGGTATATTATCGATTTGCTGATCAATATCCATCACCACCCTGGCCATGTAATTCGCTTTATCCAGCTCAATGCTTCTGACCTGGCCAATGGTGACACCGGCCATGGATATCCTGGAACGGGGTTTAAGGGCTCCGGTGTTATCGAAGTAAGCATTCAGCTCATAGGTTTCACCGCCGGTTTTCAGGGAAAGGCCACTGACCTTTACCGCCAGAACCACCAGAGCCAACATACCCGCCAGCATAAAGGCGCCGACACTGATTTCTAACGTTC
This sequence comes from Endozoicomonas sp. ONNA2, assembly GCF_024606365.1. Lineage (GTDB taxonomy): Bacteria > Pseudomonadota > Gammaproteobacteria > Pseudomonadales > Endozoicomonadaceae > Endozoicomonas. Next base: position 2,981 of record NZ_JAHHPO010000227.1, on the reverse strand, counting down.
GCATGCGCATTTTATGCTCTCTCCTTAAAGCTCACTAAACATCACTGCGGTCAAAATAAAATCCAATCCGAGAACCGTCAGTGAGGCATAAACCACCGTTCTCGTTGTTGCACGACTAATGCCTTCTGAAGTCGGAATGGCATCGTACCCCTGGAACACAGCTATCCAGGTCACCACAATCCCGAACACCAGGCTTTTCACCATGCCATTGCCCACATCATCAACAAAATCCACCGCCTGCTGCATGCCACTCCAGAATGAACCTTCATAAATCCCCAGCCAGTCGACACCCACCATCACGCCGCCAAGAATCCCCACCAGGTTGAATATCGCCGCCAGCAGCGGCATGGAGATAACCCCCGCCCAGAAACGCGGGGCGATCACCCGCTTTAACGGATCAACACCCATCATTTCCATACTGGACAGCTGCTCGGTGGCTTTCATCAGCCCGATTTCCGCCGTCAGGGCAGAGCCGGCACGCCCGGCAAACAGCAGCGCGGTCACCACCGGCCCCAGCTCACGGAGCAGGCTCAGGGCCACCAGCTGACCCACAGCCCCTTCTGAGCCATAGCGAATCAGAATACTGTAGCCTTGCAAACCAAGAACCATGCCAATGAACAGACCGGAAACCGTCACGATAATTAACGACAGAACACCAACGTTGTAGAGCTGTCTGATAAGCAGTGCACCACGGCCGGTAAAACCCGCCCGGGAAAAAATCGCCAGAAACAGAAAAATACCGGAGCGCCCCAGGGACTGCACATGACCAAGACCAAACTGACCAAGTTGGGCCAGCCGGTCCAGAACATCAAGTTTCATTTATACCCCACAGTAAGTCGTGCTGATAATCATCCGCCGGAAAGTGAAAAGGGACAGGCCCATCCGGCTGCCCCTGCATAAACTGGCTTACCCTGGCATCCTTTGAGTTCAACATCTCCTCAGGGGTACCGGAACCAATCACTTCACCATCGGCGATCAGGTACAGTAAATCGGCGATACTGGCCGTTTCATGGAGGTCATGGGAAACAATGATACTGGTGATGCCCAGCGCCTGATTCAGTTTGCCAACCAAATCCACCAGCACCCCCATGGCAATGGGATCCTGTCCGACAAAGGGTTCATCATACATCACCATTTCCGGGTCCAGGGCAATGGCCCTGGCCAGGGCAACGCGCCGGGTCATGCCGCCTGATAACTCACTGGGCATCAGTGACCATGCACCGCGCAGCCCCACCGCATGGAGTTTCATCAGGACGATATCACGGATCATGGTTTCTGATAGCTGGCTGTGGATGCGCAGGGGAAAGGCGACATTCTCAAAGACGGTCAGATCGGTAAACAGTGCCCCACTCTGGAACAGCATGCCCATTTTACGACGCTGAACAAATAACTGATCTCTCGACAGGCCCGCCAGATCCTGACCGTCCACCACTATTGAGCCAGCGTCTGGTAATAGCTGGCGGCCAATCAACCGCAGCAGGGTGGTCTTGCCGGTGCCTGATGGCCCCATGATACCCACCACTTTTCCCCGGGGTATATCCATATCGATATTATTGAAGATAACCCGGGAGCCCCGATAAAAGGTCAAACCACGAATCTCGACAAAACTATCGCTGCGGCTTTCGTTGCTGTGTCGTTCACCTGTAGGTATGGAATTCATCATTGGGTTCGCAGATCCCTGCAACAGACAGAATGTAAAAGTCTTCCAAGGTCGACATTATGACCTGTTTCACCGGGTTATTGCACCTTCTTGATAACTCCTGGTAACAACCAACCAATCTTATCAAATGAATTTTCTCCCGGCAGGATCAATTCAGATGGTGATGCAGTTGCATTGCCTGCCCGATTTTCCATACACTCCCCTCATTTATACCCAATGTTGAGAACGCTCCCGGAATGAGTTCTGCCATTTATGCCATAGTCGCCATTATTGTTGGCTTCATACTGCTCACCTGGAGTGCCGACCGTTTTGTCGGCGGTGCTGCTGCCACTGCTAGAAACTGGGGTATATCCCCCATGCTTATCGGCTTGACGGTGGTGTCTATAGGTACGTCTGCACCAGAAATTCTGGTCTCACTGATGTCGGCTATCCAGGGGCACACCGATATTGCCGTTGGCAATGCCATCGGTTCCAATATTGCCAATATGGGACTGGTTCTTGGGGTAACCGCGCTGATTGCCCCGCTGCCGGTCAAATCAGCACTGGCCAAACGGGAAATACCCTGGCTGTTATTCGTAACCCTGATTGCCGGTGCCTGCCTTGCCAACAACTACCTGGGGCTTATGGAAAGTCTGGTGCTGCTCAGTGGCCTTTTTATTACCCTCTATCTGATGGTGACCTGGCAAAAAGCCCATCCTGAAGAGCCGCTGGCGGAGGTTGAAGACATCGAAGCGCTGCCTTCCGGCAAAGCTTACCTTGAACTGTTTGGCGGACTGATACTGCTGCTGATCAGTGCCCGGATTCTGGTGTGGGGTGCCATAGAGATCGCTACACTGCTCGGTGTCAGTGAACTGATCGTTGGTTTGACGGTGGTTGCCATTGGTACCAGCCTGCCGGAGCTGGCCGCATCGGTCGCCAGCGCCCTGCGCGGCCACCATGATATTGCCCTGGGCAACGTTGTGGGTTCAAACATCTTCAATTTGCTGGCGGTATTGTCCATGCCCGGGCTCGTTGCCCCCGGACCACTGAACGAATCCGTTTTCTCCAGAGACTATAGCGTCATGCTGGCATTTACCGTTCTGTTGACGGCCATGGCCATGTTCGGTAAAAAACCCGGAACGCTGGGCCGTTTTGCAGGTATTATCCTTCTGGCAGGGTATGTCTGCTATGGCACATGGCTGTATGTACAGACAGCTTAGGAATTGTCCTTAAATAATTCCGACATTTTAAATTCGGTCTCCGTTCATCCTGAGCGGAGTCGAAGGGTGACTGGCACGATAATCGAGGCCGGAGTACACGCCCTTCGACAGGCTCAGGACGA
>NZ_JAHHPO010000226.1 GCF_024606365.1 Endozoicomonas sp. ONNA2 | reverse complement strand
GCATAGTACCAGCCCAAGTAGCCAGAAATATTCGATTCCATATGGCCAGCTACTTGGCGTATTTATTAACGAATTTATTGGCTATGCGAAAAAGTACAAGCGTGCATAAAAAGGTGAGCAATATAATACTGCTTAATGTAACTGGTCGAGACCAGCCGGGTCTCACTTCATCCATCACCGCTATTATGTCCAACTACGGTCTGGAGATTCTGGATATCGGTCAGTCGGTCATTCACGATACCCTGACCTGGGGAATTCTTGTACGTCTGCCAGACCAGGCTTCAGGTAGTGGCGATTCTGTGCTTGCCAACAGAATGCTGAAAGATCTTCTGTTCCATTTCCATGAAAGTGATTTGCAGTTCAGTTATCAACAGATATCCGAAGAGGACTACGAGCACTGGGTATCTGAGCAAGGCAAAAATCGTTATATCCTGACGCTGTTATCCCGTAATGTCACAGCGGAACAAATTGCCAGGGTCTCTGGTATTACCGCCGCTCATGGATTGAACATTGACCATATTTCCCGCCTTTCCGGTCGACGATCGCTGCGTAATAATGTAAAAGACAACCACCGTTCATCGTGCCTGGAGTTTTCAGTTCGGGGTACGGCCCCTGATCAGCAAAAGCTCAGGGCTGACTTTCTCAATCTTACCGCTGACCTGGATGCTGACGTCGCATTTCAGGAAGACAGTATTTATCGGCGTAACCGTCGGCTGGTTGTCTTTGATATGGACTCCACCCTGATTGAAGCAGAAGTGATCGACCTGCTTGCAGAGGCCGCAGGTGTGGGGGATCAGGTGGCAAAGATCACTGAGAGCGCCATGCAGGGTGAGCTGGATTTTAATGACAGCTTTCGCCAGCGTCTGGCGATGCTGAGGGGGCTGGATGAGTCTGTGCTGGGCGGTATTGCCAGACAACTGCCGTTAACCGAAGGTGCAGAAACATTGATCCGCACTCTTCGTTCACTGGGCTATCGTACCGCTATTCTATCCGGTGGGTTTACCTATTTTGCCCGCTATCTTCAGGAACAACTGGGGATAGACTACATTCACGCCAATGAACTGGACATGGTTGACGGCAAGGTGACCGGCCAAGTGAAAGGCGACATTGTCAATGGTGAGCGAAAAGCCACACTACTGCAGCAGATGGCCGCTGAAGAGGGTATTTCCCTGAATCAGGTTATTGCAGTGGGCGACGGTGCCAATGATCTGCCAATGCTCAGCGTGGCCGGTCTGGGTATTGCCTTTCGGGCGAAGCCCATGGTGAAACAGAGTGCGCGACAGTCAATTTCAACCCTGGGTCTGGACAGTATTCTGTATCTGTTGGGCTTTAGTGAGAAAGATCTGAAGTCGCTTGATTGAGAAAAGGTGTTCGTGATGGACGAGTGGATCAGCTGGCAGGATTACTGCCCCAATTGTGGCGAGCCAATCGAATTGCTTTTGGATGCGGGTTTTGCTGAGACGGAAGAATCATTGATTTACATTGAAGACTGCCAGGTGTGTTGTTGTCCGATGGTTGTGACGCTTGCCATCGATCAAGATG
>NZ_JAHHPO010000225.1 GCF_024606365.1 Endozoicomonas sp. ONNA2 | reverse complement strand
ATAGCTAAATATCCTATTATCGGGATGATCGTTCGACCGATTCTGTCGCCCTGTTTATTATCCCGGTTATCAATTGCAGGAGCTGGTCAAGATGCAGCAACCTCTGGGTGTTTTCAGGCAGACGCTGTTTCAGGAAGACTGGACAAGCCAGCATCTAACGAGGATGTAAAATTAGTTTTTGGCAGGCGTGTCAAAGAATATCTAGAACCCATTTCAGGAAAAATAAATGACTTGAAGTCTATTAAAATAAAGACGCTGGAAGCTATAGCCAGTATTAAAGATGGCGGGCAGGGCAAAAGTAATTTGGATCGGATTGTCTCTGTGATTGTTGATGCACCCGTTGAGAGAAAAAATTCTGTGTTGGCAGCATTTAGAAATTTTTTAACTTTAAATAAAGTTATTGGCAAAGATCAGGTTGCTGATTTCATGGCTGAAATAACCAACATTTCAAATTCTTATGGAAACGTTGAGACTTATAACGAGATTAAGGCACTACAAAATCAGCATGACCTATTAGGTCAGCAACATGCAAAAGAAAAATCTGAATTTCTGGAGATACTGGAGCAAAATGTCAGTGAATTAGAGCCTGAGAGGTTTGAGGATAAAACCTATGTTGCCAGGAAGGGAGGGGATTACACGGTTCATATAGGTAAACCAGGCCCTGGCCAGGCAAGTGATGTTATGGTGCATATTCCTGAGGGAGCGTTACCCACTCGTTGTGGCGAAAATGCAGTTACTTTCAAATCAGGCATTATGCATGGCACAACAATACAAAATGAAGTTCACTATCTGATTGATCATCTTCAGAGAAAAGAACTTTCTCATAATGACCGGGTCAGTTTAGTGGATTATTCTACAACGAGGGTTCGTATTTGCTCAGGTGCTGATCATTTATTATCCATTTATCTTCTGCCAGAGAATGAGAAAGTTGATATTAAATTTCTGAGAACTAAAGAAAAGATAGAAAACAGATCAGATTTGCCATCTCGTGATCAGTTAAATACCGACGTTCTGGTAAATATTGAGGATCTGAGGGTGTTTACTGCTTTAAGTCATTGTCTCATTAATAATGAAAAATTCTGTCAACATCCAATGATATCTTTCGATAATTTTCTGAAATTTGATCTAATTACTTTCACGGGTGAAAAACAGGTATTCCTGGACTTGTTCGGTCTGTTCTTAAAGCGTGCTCAAGATGTTTCCCCAGACTCAAGCAGGGAGAGCGACTATCAACCATCAGAATGGAACGAATACCCGAAAGCAAAAAAGAGACGTTGAAACAGTCCATCTAAAATCACCCGGATCAGGTATTTGAACAAAAGTCGCACCTGACATTGGTGAACGTCGTGGATGGCGCCAAAAACAACTGGACATGCTGCTCCAGGGAGTTACCCGATGGTCATTAAGTGATCGGTTTTTAGTCTGCGAGAGAACCTGAAGAAAGTCTTTGGTTCGTACTTTTGCCGTGAAAAATATTTTGCTCAACCATTTTTCATCCCTGAGGGTGGCGCAAA
>NZ_JAHHPO010000019.1 GCF_024606365.1 Endozoicomonas sp. ONNA2 | reverse complement strand
ATGTTTGAAGGGGAGATCACCGAAGAAGAAGCGGGTTACGTCATCATTCAATCCCACCAGGTCCAACAATCTATCTACATTGGCCACGGTATCATGGCACCACTGGAAGACCGTAAGGTCTGGATTGCCGTGCGTCCTGAAAAAACCATGGTGACCAGAGAGCAGCCGGAAGGGAACTACAACTGGAGCAAAGGTGTGGTACACGACATTGCTTATCTGGGGGGGCATTCGGTTTATCATATACGGCTTCCGTCGGACATGATAGTCCAGTCCAACATGGCAAATGTGATCCGCACCGCTGATAACCCGACCTGGGGTGACGAGGTCTATATCAGCTGGGACGATGACAGTGGTGTTGTCCTGAATAGCTGATCAATCAACGCTAACCTTATTCAGTATTTTTTAACAAACTTCTGCAGGCTTTCTATTTGGCAAGCCACTGGGAACCGATACTTTGTGGAATCAGTCATGTCCAACCTGTTAACAAAAGGTGCCTGCGCGTGGGGACCAGAGAGGGTAAACGCCTTAAGGGAACGGTGGGGACGCCGCCTCGTTCTGGGCGTCCCCTATTTCTGGCTACTTATATTCTTTCTTGTACCCTTTCTGATTGTGGTCAAGATCAGCTTTTCATCGGCAGAAATTGCCATTCCACCCTATTCAGCCATCGTTGAATACTTTGATGAAGTACTGACATTTAATGTCAATCTGGGCAACTACCTGTTCCTGGCCGACGATGAGATGTACCTGCAGGCCTATCTGACCTCCATCCGGCTGGCCCTGGTGGCTACCTTCTTCTCCCTTCTGCTGGGCTATCCCATGGCCTACGCCATGGCCCGGGCACCTGGTAGAAAACAAAGTTTCCTGCTCATGCTGGTGCTTCTGCCCTCATGGACCTCATTCCTGATCCGCATATACGCCTGGATGGGCATACTGAAAAATAACGGGTTATTGAATAACCTGCTGATGTGGTGTGGCATGATTGACCAGCCCCTGCAGATCCTGAATACCAACATCGCTGTTTATATAGGCATCGTTTATGCCTATCTGCCATTTATGGTCCTCCCTATTTATGCC
>NZ_JAHHPO010000224.1 GCF_024606365.1 Endozoicomonas sp. ONNA2 | reverse complement strand
AGTTACGGCTATGCTCTCTGCGCTGTGCCTCACATAGTACCAGCCCAAGTAGCCAGAAATATTCGATTCCATATGGCCATTAGCCGTTACGCTGGAAAAAAGATTCATTTACTGTGAGAGTCATTCTGAACTTAATGTCATTTATAATGTCCAAAATGAAATTGAACCCTTTTGTTTCTGGAGCATGTAACCATGAACATTGCGAGTGCAACCGGCACGGATTTGAGAACGGTGGATCTGCAATTATCAAATGGTAACCGAAAAGCACTGACTCTATCTGCCAATGGCTATGAAGTATCATCAGCAAAATCTCTGGCTCTGAGATGTTTTGAAGATTTGGAATGTACCGTATGTATGGATGTCCATGAAAAAACGCTGCAAACCAGGTGTTGCGGGGCAGTTATATGCGCCTTTTGTTATTTATCGAGCACACAGTGTCCTGTTGATAACCAGGCATTTAGTGGTGCAATAACGAAAGATTTAATACCTGCGGGCAGACTGGTTGATAATCAAGTTGAGAAATTGTCAAGGGAGTTTAAAGATATCGAGGCGGAAGAAACTGACCATGGAAAAGAAATGGCACAATCACAAAACAAGGCAATTAACCGGCTGGAAGGTTCTGAAAAAAACACTCAGCACAATGTTAATGCATCGGCCAGTGCATCGGTGGATGCTACGCAAACTCCGCGTAGACCAAAGTTTGACGTAAATATTTCCTCATCAACAGGTCCGGTAATCATTGGCAATAATAACCGTTTAGCTATAAGGGGTAACAGTTTAACGGCAGGAGGGAATGACAGTTTTAACCCGAACCGCTTTTTGGGCAACATAATCGGGCCACCTCCGGGCGCGAGGGGTGGTTCGCCCTCCGAGGTCAGTGCAATGAAGGAAAAAACCTCTGAAAGCCCGGGCTCTTCTGCAACCTTTAAGGGCGACATAACCCTGCCTCCGCGTTATATGTTTTCATCGGACGTTTTGTCCCGGAATCAATCTGGTGGGGTGCGAGCCTTTCACTATCCGCAATACGACACCAATTGTTTGTTTGATGTTTTGGGTGTTAATGTTGGTCAGGGTAATATTGTGATCACAGGACAAGATAGTGATTGTCCTTATATAGTCTCAGTGGTAGCGTCTACAACTCCAATATTACGGAATAATCAACTGTCCGTTAGCGTTGGTGTTGGCAATGTTGAGTTAAAGCTCCCGGATGCATTCAGTAAGCGTGTCAGAATAATTACTGATCAAGGAAATATTTCCACTCAGGGAAATTATGCCATTAAATCCGGAGGACAGATTCGTATCACTACAGCAGGTAATATAACTATAAAAATTGACAGCCAGTGGGTAAATTTCAAAACCCAAATCAACATTGGATACATTAATGTTCAAGAATCTGATAAATCTATTGATTGGATGCGTCGCACGCATCGGCAGCTGCAGGAGCTGCTGGTTTCTGCTAATTGTGGAAATATCCAGGTAGCTAACAAATAAAAGGAAAAAATCTAAAAACATGACCGGCAAAATTAATGGTTTCAGCCGCCACTCTCGCTTGCCAGGGCGGGTTACGGGCATCGATCGGTGCCAACAGATAACGCAACAACACATTGGTATCAACAGCAATCATGATTCGCCCCGGAATTTTCTGGCCACTGTTGGCGGTGATGTTCTGGCTGCCTTTGCCTGAAGGCAGCAAGCCCGAGTGGG
>NZ_JAHHPO010000223.1 GCF_024606365.1 Endozoicomonas sp. ONNA2 | reverse complement strand
TGTAACTATTCAGCACCCCTCACTTAAATCTGGAATTTTCTGATTTTTATACCATCCTCTTACATCAATCTCTTTTACCAACGTTCACCAACATGGTTCTATAGCCACCTGCAACTTTATCGGCTGAAATTCTCTTGAAAGAGAATGCACAGCTTTTTTTTAAATTAATCAGTTATCACCTTTTACACGGAGAATAGAGGAAGACGATAACATAGAAGATTTTCGACCAATCACCACTTCGTACCCGGTCACTGTACATCGTGCAGGTGACCGGATGATTGAAGAACAGCGAGGACAGATCAAGAGAGAAAACACGCCATAAAAAAACCCTGTGCTGCATCAGACAACACAGGAATTCAATCACAAAGATATACGCTTACTGACGTATTAATCAAATATGCTGCACTTCATCAATCTCATATTCCACACCGCCGGAAGGCGTGTTGACTACCACCACATCCCCCTCTTCCTTGCCGATCAGGGCCCGGGCAATGGGTGAGTTCACGGAGATCTTGTGCACTTTGATATCCGCTTCATCGTCACCGACAATCTTGTAGGTGACTTCCCGGTCATCATCCAGGTTGATCAGTACAATGGTGGCACCGAACAGCACCTTACCGGTCTTGGCAATGGCGGTAATATCAATCACCTGGGCGTTGGAGAGCTTGGCCTCAATATCGTTGATGCGGCCCTCGGTAAAGCTCTGTTGCTCACGGGCCGCATGGTATTCAGCGTTCTCTTTAAGGTCTCCGAGTTCCCGCGCTTCGGCGATAGCCGCAGAGATACGAGGACGCTCCACCCCCTTCAAATGAGCCAGCTCTTCTCGAAGGGCTTTTTCACCCTCCACCGTCATGGGAATTCTTTTCATCCAACATTACCTTCGTGTAGATCCTGAAGCCGTCTGACCAATCTTTCTGATCCAAAGGCGATGGAACGGGCAATCGCTTCAGCGCCCGCCATGGTGGTTGTATATAGCACCTTATTGGTCAATGCGGAGCGCCGGATCAGGTAAGAATCGGCAATGGCCTGACGACCTTCAGTGGTGTTGATCATGAAGGCTATATCACCATTGACAATCATGTCCACCAGATGCGGCCTGCCCTGGTGCACTTTGTTAATGGTGGTCACCGGCAAACCGGCCTCTTCAATCACTTTCGCCGTACCGGAGGTGGCCAGCAGCTCAAAGCCGATATCCATCAGCAGACGGGCCACCATCGGCACTTCCGGTTTATCAAAGTCCCGGACCGAGAGAATCACCTTTCCTCCTTGTGGCACCTGCATGTTCTCAGCCAGCTGAGCCTTGTGGAACGCTTCCGGGAAGGTAGCCCCAACGCCCATCACTTCACCGGTGGATTTCATCTCCGGGCCAAGAATCGGGTCCACGCCGGGGAACTTATTGAAGGGGAACACCGCTTCTTTGACGCTGTAGTATGGCGGCACAATCTCAGCCGTAAAGTTCAGCGCTTCCAGGGTTTTGCCCATCATTACCCGTGCCGCAATCTTGGCCAGGGAGTGGCCAATGCACTTGGAGACAAATGGCACGGTACGCGAAGCCCTGGGGTTCACCTCAATCACGTAGACCTGGTCATCCTGAATCGCCAGCTGTACGTTCATCAGGCCCACAACGCCCAGTTCCAGGGCCATGGCACGCACCTGCTCACGGATTTCATCCTGATGACGGCGGTTCAGGCTGTAAGGCGGCAGCGAGCAACTGGAGTCACCGGAGTGAATACCCGCCTGCTCGATATGCTGCATGATCGCACCAATGACCACACGCTCGCCATCACAGACCGCATCAACGTCCACCTCCACCGCACGGTTCAGGAAGGAGTCCAGCAGCACCGGGCTGTCGTTGGATACCTGAACGGCGTCTTTCATGTATCGCACCAGCTCATCTTCGCCGGCAACGATTTCCATGGCTCGTCCACCCAGAACATAGGATGGACGGACCACCAGTGGGTAGCCAATCTCTGTCGCTTTGGCCACCGCTTCCTGTTCACTGCGAACCGTGGCGTTAGCGGGCTGCAATAAATCCAGCTTGCGGATCATCTGCTGGAAGCGCTCACGGTCTTCGGCACGGTCAATCGCATCCGGGCTGGTACCGATAATTGGCACACCTTCAGCTTCCAGGGCACGGGCCAGTTTCAGCGGCGTCTGGCCACCGTACTGGACGATCACACCGGTGGGCTGCTCAACATCGATGATGGCCAGCACGTCTTCCAGGGTGACCGGCTCAAAGTAGAGTCGGTCAGAGGTGTCGTAATCGGTAGAGACGGTCTCCGGGTTGCAGTTCACCATAATGGTTTCGTAACCGTCTTCCCGCGCCGCCAGTGCCGCATGGACACAGCAGTAGTCAAACTCGATACCCTGGCCGATACGGTTCGGGCCACCGCCAATCACCATGATCTTGTCACGGCCGGAGGGCTCGGCCTCACACTCCTCATCATAGGAGGAGTACATGTACGCTGTCGTAGACTGGAATTCTGCCGCACAGGTATCCACCCGTTTGTAGACCGGCCTGACCTGCAGTTCACGACGGTAGTTGCGTACCTCGGCTTCGCTAATGCCCAGCAGCTCCGCCAGACGTGCATCGCTGAAGCCTTTCTGCTTGAGGCGGAACAGGCGCTCCTTGGTCAGGGAGGTGAGTCCCTTGCCATTAGCCGCGTCGTCTGCCAGTAGCGCCTCTTCGCTGACCAGATCCTGAATCTGTACCAAAAACCAGGGATCAATCTTGCACTGCGCAAAGATCTCCTCCAGGGTCATTCCGGCCCGAAAGGCATCGGCAACGTAGTAGATACGGTCCGCTTTCGGTGTCACCAGTTCACGGCGGATTCTGGCCAGGGCCTCTTCACGTTCTGCATCAGGGCAGGCATCCAGTTTGCCAGCAAACATGGAGTTAAAGCCCGTGGCACCGGTTTCCAGGCCACGCAACGCTTTTTGCACAGACTCCTGGAATGAACGACCAATGGCCATTACCTCACCTACCGACTTCATCTGGGTGGTCAGACGGTCATCGGCCCGGGGGAACTTCTCAAAGGCAAAACGGGGGATTTTGGTCACCACGTAATCAATGGATGGCTCAAAAGAGGCGGGCACCACACCACCGGTGATCTCATTGCTCAGCTCATCCAGGGTGTATCCCACCGCCAGCTTGGCAGCAACCCGGGCAATGGGGAAACCGGTGGCCTTGGACGCCAGGGCAGAAGAGCGGGATACCCGGGGGTTCATCTCAATCACCACCATACGACCGGTATCCGGGCAGATACCGAACTGCACGTTGGAACCGCCGGTTTCCACACCAATCTCACGCAGTACCGCAATGGAGGCGTTGCGCATGATCTGGTATTCCTTATCGGTCAGCGTCTGGGCTGGCGCGACGGTAATGGAGTCACCGGTGTGGACCCCCATGGGGTCAAAGTTTTCGATGGCGCAAACAATGATGCAGTTATCGTTGCGATCACGGACCACTTCCATCTCGTACTCTTTCCAGCCAATCAGCGATTCATCAATGAGCAGCTCATTGGTGGGCGAAAGGTCGAGACCACGAGAGCAGATCTCTTCAAACTCTGCCTTGTTATAGGCAATCCCACCACCGGTGCCGCCCATAGTAAACGACGGACGAATAATACAGGGGAAGCCAACCTGATCGAGAACGGCACGGGCCTCTTCCATGGTATGGGCAATACCGGAGCGGGGCGTTGCCAGGCCGATATTTTTCATGGCCTGGTCAAACAGCTGACGATCCTCGGCTTTGTCGATGGCCTGCTGGTTGGCACCGATCATGGTCACGCCGTACTTTTCCAGCACACCTTTATGGAACAGGTCCAGGGCGCAGTTCAGCGCGGTCTGGCCACCCATGGTGGGGAGAATTGCGTCCGGGCGCTCTTTTTCGATAATCTTCTCAACGGTCTCCCAGCGGATCGGCTCAATATAGGTTGAGTCCGCCATGGCCGGGTCGGTCATAATGGTCGCCGGGTTGGAGTTTACCAGAATGACCCGAAACCCCTCTTCCTTCAGCGCTTTACAGGCCTGCGCCCCGGAATAGTCAAACTCACAGGCCTGGCCGATAATAATTGGACCAGCCCCGAGTATCAGAATACTTTTAATATCATTACGTTTTGGCATCTTTACTCTCACATCAAAACGGGGTTGGTTATTTTGCTGCCTTCAGCATCTCAACAAATCGGTCAAACAGCCCGGCCACATCCTGTGGCCCCGGGCTTGCTTCCGGGTGGCCCTGGAAGCTGAAAGCAGGGCGGTCAGTCCGTTCGATACCCTGGAGACTGCCGTCAAACAGCGACTTGTGGGTTGCCTTCAGGTTGTCTGGGAGAGAGTCTTCGGCGGCGGCAAAACCGTGGTTCTGACTGGTGATCATGACCTGTCCGGTCTTGAGATCCTGAACCGGATGGTTGGCACCGTGGTGACCAAACTTCATCTTTTCGGTCCTGGCACCACTGGCCAGCGCCAGCAGCTGATGACCCAGGCAGATGCCAAATACAGGCAATGCGGTTGTGTCCAGAATTTCCCTGATGGCGGCAATGGCGTAATCGCAAGGCCCGGGGTCACCCGGGCCGTTAGAGAGGAAAATACCATCCGGATTCAGGCCCAGCACTTCTTTGGCTGGTGTTTTCGCTGGCACCACGGTGAGGCGACAGCCTCGCTGCGCCAGCATGCGCAGAATATTTCTTTTCACACCAAAATCGTAAGCCACCACGTGGAACGGCAGGTCGGTCACGTCGCCATGACTGTCGGTCTCCAGGCTCCAGACTCCCTCTGTCCAGGTGTAAGGCTGGTGAGTGGTTACTTCCTTAGCCAGATCCATACCTTTGAGACCCGGGAATTCACGGGCCCTGGCCAGTGCCCTGGCCTCATCAGCCTTGCCAGGGGCGTTACCGGCAATGATGCAGCCATTTTGCGCGCCTTTTTCCCGCAGAATCCGGGTCAGCCTGCGGGTATCGATGCCGGCGATGGCAACAATGTTGCGGGACTTCAGATAGTCATCCAGCGACATTTTGTTGCGCCAGTTGCTGGCCAGCAGTGGCAGGTCCTTGATGACCAGGCCGGCAGCATGGATGTGGGCAGACTCTTCGTCTTCCGGGGTAATACCGGTATTACCAATATGGGGATAGGTCAGCGTAACGATCTGGCGGGAATAGGAAGGGTCGGTGAGAATTTCCTGATAACCGGTCATTGCCGTGTTAAAAACCACCTCACCACTGGTCTCACCATCAATTCCAATGGCAATTCCCCGGAAAATACTGCCATCTTCCAGAGCTAAAACAGCCGTCTTGGTCAAAGGATCCTCCCGAACTTGAATCTAATAGTAAATTTGCCTGATATGCGTGTTTCCCATGCCTGAACGCTATGTTGCTTTACAACCGACAGTTCGCAGACCCAAAAAAAGCGAGATGTTTTAAAAAACCATCTCGCTTTTGATCTTGCACCTTGGCGCATAAACCATAAATTCAAGGCAAATTTAAGTTATTAGACTACAAACCAACTCACTTTTCCAACATTTTTTGGCTGTTTGGCGATTTGTGGTTCAGGCATCCTGGGGCAACAACTCAGCCCAGCGTTGATTTTTCAGGTAGTCATCAACCAGTCGTTGCACCCCGCCGGGCAGCCCCTCACAAGCGGTCATCTGTTGGGCCGCCAGTTCAGACACTCTCTTGATGAACACCTCTTTGCGCACATCATCCTGCAGTGCATGGGTCAGTGATTTAACCTCAATGTCCAATGCAGCCAGTTTTTGAAACGATTGATCCAGTAACATTTGCTTGATTACGTGGGTCATTGTGTGCATTGGATTACACATACTGTTTTCACGCTCCCTTATCTCAGCTGCAACACTGGCTTTCTCCTTTTGTTTGTTTTTCAACTTGTCCTTTTGTTCCTTTGTTGTCATCAAGAACTGAAGTCTGACTTTTTCGACAATTTTTTTCACCTTATATTGAAGGTATATCCTGACTGCCTCAGTTTTACGGTTCTCGTTGTTATTCACTGGCTGCCATTTCGGATCTGCATCTACATCCTGACGATCGCTGCTCTGGCTAACAGTGGATAGCTCTGTTTTAGCTGCTTTCTGAGGTATCAGATCTGGACATGCAGGACAGGCCCTTTTCAGAGGCTTAACCGTGTTTCCTGCTGAAACAGCGCCATCATGGCCGACAATCTTCCGGGAACAGAGTCCGCGGGCGGTTTGTTGACAAGTGATGTTACGGCAACAGGGAGTATTTTTTTGTACTTCTGTAGTGCTATCAACAGTGCTATCAACAGTGCTGTCAAAAGTGCTATCAACAGTGCCATTGGCTGGCAGGCTCGACTGCTGAGGGGGAGAGACACCCGAAATCATCATGACTAACCTCCTTTGTTTACCCTTTTTTATAATCAAGGTGCCGGGCTGTTATTTAATATTTTCCTTTGTTTAGCTGTTAAGGAGTTAAACAGTTGATCCCGGATAAATCACTAACTGAATGGTTAGCTCCCATTTCGCCCCCCTTGCGAAAACACTGCCATGCAATGGCTTCAAACTTTCAGGCCCAACACATCCTGCATATCGAACAGGCCAGACTTTTTGTCAGAAAGGAAATGCACCGCCCGCAATGAACCCCGGGCATAGATCACCCGGCTGCTGGCTTTATGGGTTATCTCAACGCGCTCACCTTCACAGGCAAACAGCACGGTATGGTCACCAATCACATCTCCGGCTCGAACAGTAGCAAAGCCAATGGTTTCACGATCCCTTGGCCCGGTATACCCTTCACGGCCGAAGACCGCACAGGTCTTCAGGTCACGACCCAGGGCATCGGCCACTACCTCCCCCATTTTCAGCGCCGTTCCGGAGGGGGAGTCCACCTTGTGACGATGGTGCGCCTCGATCACCTCAATATCAGCATCATCACCCAGCACCTTTGCCGCCATCTCCAGCAGCTTGAACACCAGGTTGACCCCGATACTCATATTAGGCGCAAAAACCATGGCCATATTCTCTGCCGCTTTGGCCAGCTGTGCTTTCTGGTCATTGCCCAGGCCCGTGGTGCCAATCACAATTCCTTTCCCATGCTGGCGGCACAGCGCAACATTGAGCATGGTCAATCCGGGAGTGGTGAAATCGATCAGGACATCAAAATCATCGACAGCTGCCGCCAGATTATCCGTTAATGGCACACCCATCGGACCAACCCCTGCCAGGTCTCCCGCATCCACCCCCAACAGGCTGTCACCAGGCTTGATAATTGCTGCCCCCAGCTGGCAATGGCCATCAGTGGCAACGGCTTTAACAAGCATTCGCCCCATTCTTCCTGCGGCACCCATAACAGCAACTCTGGTCACGTCACATTCCCTCTGGCATTTTCATTGATGGCGATAAACCGTCCGTAGTCTATCGGACTATGTACAAACAGCAAGGCGGGTAAAAAATTCTTTTTTTATGGAATTTTCTCTGCTGATTTTTGTCTTACCCATAGTTTTAGTCATATGGCAGGCTTAAGTAATTGTCCCGGAATAACTTCATCATTTTATTCAGTCCGGGAAAATGCCG
>NZ_JAHHPO010000222.1 GCF_024606365.1 Endozoicomonas sp. ONNA2 | reverse complement strand
GGTCCGGGCTGTTTGACTTTCGTAAACCGGTATGAGTCAAGTGCCACTGGTTGCTATCGGAACATGGATTAACGAAACAAATTCACCTTAGCCAGCTCCAGCAACTCATCCCCATACCCATTGATCACGGCCTTCAGGGAGTACAGGCCGAACCCTTTGGCATATTCCGGCGCCATTTTTGGGGGAAAGCTCAACTCGTGCCGATCCGTCACGACTTCCAACACTGAAGGGCCAGTGGCATGTAGCCAGTCATCTATCGCCGGGCTTAACTCATTTGGCAGTGAAACCCTGCAACTTTGCATACCACAGGCAGAAGCAATGGCTGAAAAACAGGGGTTGTCCAGATTCGTTGCCTTTGACACAAAACCCGCCGCTTTCATTTCCAGGTCAACAAACCCCAATGAGCTGTTATTCAATATGACTATTTTCACTGGCAGGTTATAGGGCTTGAGGGTCAGCAGATCGCCCATCAGCATGGAAAAGCCACCATCACCACAAAACGCAATAACCTGCCTTTGCCGGTCAACCATTTGCGCACCCAGAGCCTGGGCCAGGGCGTTGGCCATTGAGCCGTGATTGAATGAGCCTATTAAACGTCGATGGCCATTGGTTTTAAGGTAACGGGCAGCCCAGAGTGTAGGGGTGCCCACATCACAAATAAAAATGGCAGTGTCACTGGCTTTTTGATTGATGGCACAGGCAAGGGTTTGTGGGTGTATGGGTGATGAAGCGTGTCGGTTTTTGGCCTCGGCATCCAGCTTTTTACGGGAAGCCTGGTAGTGTTGCTGGCATTTCTGCAGAAATTGGCTGGACGCCTTTGGTATCAGCAAAGGCTGAAGCACAGACAGGGCAGCAAGTACATCACTGACAATGCCCAGATCAACCTGAACGTGTCGTCCGATGGCTTCAGGCGCCCGGTCCACCTGAATGACCTGGCTGTGCTTTGGATAAAAGTGACGATAGGGAAAGCTGGTGCCAAGCAGCAGCAGGACATCGGCGTTTTCCATGGCCTGATAGCCTGACGCAAAACCGATCAGCCCGGTCATCCCCACATCATAAGGGTTATCGTATTCGATAAACTCCTTTCCCCTGAGCGCATGAACGATCGGGGCATTTAGCGTTCTGGCCAATGCAATCACTTCGTCGTGGGCATTCTGGCAGCCAGCACCACACATCAACGTCACTTTTTCACAGTTATTCAATATGTCTGCAGCAAGTTTAATGAGTTGTCCGTCAGGTGTTGTCAGTGGTGGTTGGGGAGCCTGCCATTTTATGGGTATTTTTGTCGGCAATGGCGTTAAGGCAATATCACCGGGCAAGATTAGCACACTGACACTGCGCTTTAATATGGCCTGACGCATGGCGGTTTCCAACACCTGTGGCATTTGTTGAGCCGTGGTGATTTTTTCACAGAATATACTGCAACCGGCAAATAGTTGCCCGGGGTCGGTCTCCTGAAAATAACGTGTACCCGACTCTGAGGATGGAATATCAGCAGCAATGGCCAGAACAGGTACACTATTGCGGTAGCAGTTGTACAGGCCATTAATCAGATGCAGATTGCCGGGCCCGCAGGAACCGGCACATACGGCCAGCTTGCCGGAAATTTCTGCTTCGGCCCCTGCCGCAAAGGCTGCCACTTCTTCATGGCGGACACCTATCCACTCAATGTGACCATCGGCCCTGAGACTGTCGGCAAGGCCATTGAGGGAGTCCCCGGTGATACCCCAGATGCGTTGAACGCCTGCATGATGGAACAGACTGACCATATATTGAGCAATGTTCATGTAGTTTCAGCCTCGCCACCAGACAATGAAATGAAGCAGGGCAAATGCACCATGCCCATAAAAATAGAGTTCAATGGCCCCTACGCTGGTTTTATGAATCTCAAGTAACAATGGTGCAGACGCAGATGAGATAGTTGAGACAATAAACCACAGCAGCCCGGTACACAGTGCCAGTAAAAGCGCCAGCAAGCCCAGCCCCTCAACCGTGGCGGCAAGCCCACCGGCATTGGCCTTGGGGAGCTTAAGCGACTTGAGCATTTTCAGGTCAGCCGTGATCTGGCCAAGGTTACCTTTCAGCCAGGGAAAAAGGTCGTTGACCCGTCGTCGGTACAGTACGATGGCAAAAAAGGTAACAGCAGGCAGGAACAGGCCCATACCGCCATAGATATGCAGCCAGCCAATAATGGAGTATTGGGCTGCCGTTGTATTGCCATGGATATGCATCCCCAAAGACGTAACCAGCTGCCAGACCACCCACAGCATAACGAGGGCATGCAGCCACCTTTCAGTGGCCGGTAGTTGCCGGAAAATAAAGGAAATGCCATGAAATAGCGTTTGGAGATTTGGGCTAATCACGTCAAGCCTCAATGTCACTGACTTAAGCTTAAAAGCCCCATAAACACAGGGATTGATACAGGTTGAGATTTGAACCACATAGGACACAAAGAGCACAAAGGAAAAGAAAAGCTCTTCCTGGTGCTCTTTGTGTCCTTTGTGTTTCAAATCATAGGGTGCCTTAAAGCTTACGTATGGCAAGGCTTTCACTCTCAAGTCAGTGCCATTGCGTCAAGCCCCGATTTTCGTACTGGCAAACGCCTCTAATCATCACTGTACAGTTCGTTAAGCAGAGACTTATCCAGCCCGGCCTCGATCTGCTCTTTGGTTACCCGGATATCCGAAGCGTTATCCAGATACTTCATCAGGAAATAAGAGACAATCATGGCGTAAACAGCGACAAGGCAGGCACCAAACAGCTGGACAAGAAACTGCCAGAAGCCTGCGTCCACATGATTGACCAGCGCATTGGCCAGCAAACCAATCATTACGGTTCCGAGAAAACCGCCCACGCCATGCACCCCCCACACATCCAGCACATCATCCCAACCGGCTTTTCTGGGAATTTTTATGGCGTAGAAACAAACCACACCGGCAGCAGCGCCAATAATGAAAGCTGACATCGGGGTTACGTAGCCTGAAGCCGGGGTAATGGTGGCCAGCCCGGCAACAGCGCCAACCAGTGGGTCAAGAAATGAGAAGTTGCCGCTCTCCCGATAGCTCATGATTGACCAGACAATCATACCGCTGGCACTGGCAACGCCGGTATTGGTGAAAACAATGGCCGTAGTGCCGGCAGCAGCCAGTGTCCCTCCGGCATTGAACCCGAACCAGCCAAAGAGCAGTATGCCAGCACCAATAGCCACCAGCCCCATATTAAACGGCCCTTTACCGGTAATGACCTTGCGGGAACCAAGCACCCATAATGCCGCCAGACCCGAGAACGCAGAGGCTACATGAATCACCGTGCCACCGGCAAAATCCACAAACCCCATTTTTGCCAGAAAACCGTTGCCCCATACCCAATGGGCCACGGGGAAATAGACCAGGATCATCCAGATCACCAGAAACTTCATCCAGGCTCCCATGGTGATTCGGTTGACGATTGACCCGGTCATCAGGGGCAGGGTGATAATGGCAAACATCAGCTGATACATGAAGAACATCAGAAATGGAATGGTCAATCCATAACGGCTGTTAACCTCAAACACGATATCCCGAAAGCCAAAATACTGGAAAGGATTGCCAATGATACCCAGGATATCGTTACCGAAGACCAGGCTGAAGCCACCAAAAATCCACAGGATAGTGACAACACCAACAGACAGGAAAATCTGCAGCATAATGGTCAGCGAGTGTTTTCGCTCAACCAGCCCGCCATAAAAAAATGCCAGGCCCGGCGTCATAAAAAAAACCAGAACCGTCGCAATCACCATAAATGCGACATTGCCATGAACGACACCTTCAAACATTGTTTCCACCCTGTTTAGCTGATTGACCTGGCAATGGGAACATCTCATTGGAGGAAGTGAAAAACCGGAACTACTGATAGAATAGACGACAAATATAATTGTGCAGTTTGTAGCAATGGGGGGGGGGCATTGCAGGATTTTTATTGTGGTCTAACCTGACATACATAAACGACATATGCATGATTCATTCAGCAGACGCTGACGATCAAATGTTTGAGGTTATGTCCATGAGTAATAAGAAAGCGATTCGCGGCAGTATCCTTACCTTATATTGCCGATCCGTTTGTGGTTGAAGACTCTTACCTTTACTTTAAGGATGGCCTGATTATCCTCAATGGCGGTACCATCGAAAAGGTCGGTGCCTACCAGGACCTGTCAAGTCTGGTCAATAACAACCTTGAGTTACTGGACTATTCCGGCTCATTGCTGACGGCCGGTTGCATTGATACCCATGTACACTTTCCGCAAACCCCGATGATTGCCGCCTATGGCGAGCACCTGCTGCAATGGCTCAACGAATACACATTTCCCACTGAATTAAAGCTGAAAGATAAAGACTTTGCGTCGTCGGTTGCCAAAATGTTCCTCAAAACCACCTTAAAGGCAGGAACCACAACCAGTGTTGTTTATGGCACCGTTTTCAAAGACTCGGTGGATGCTTTCTTTGAAGAGAGCGAACGGCTCGGTACCCGTATGTTGTGCGGCAAGGTCTGGATGGACCGCAACGCGCCGGATGGGTTGCTGGATACTGCCCAGTCTGCCTACGACGAAAGCAAGGCGCTTATTGATCGCTGGCACAATAATGGTCGGCAGAAATACGTTATCACTCCACGTTTTGCCCCATCCTGTACCGGTGAACAACTGCAAAAGGCCGGTGACCTCTACAAGGAGTATCCTGACGTTTATATCCAGACGCACCTGTGTGAAAACACCGGTGAAATAGACTGGGTCAAGGAACTGTTCCCGGAGCGTAAATCCTATACGGATGTGTACGACCATTATGGTCTGATTGGTGAGCGTGCTGTGTTCGGCCACTGCGTCCATTTTAACGAAGATGACTTCAAAACGTTGTCTGAAAAGCGGGCTGCCATATCCCACTGTCCAACTTATAACCTGTTCCTTGGCTCTGGCCTGTTTGATATGGAGCAGGCCAAACGGGGCAAGTACCCGTGCCTGGTAGGCCTGGGTACCGATATCGGTGCAGGCACCAGCTTCTGTCACCTGCAAACGCTGAACGAATCCTACAAAATATCCGAACTGCTTAACCACAAACTCACCGCCATCCAGGGCTACTACCTGGCCACGCTCGGTGGTGCACAATCCATCTACCTTGATGACAAGATCGGTTCCATTGCCGAGGGTAAAGAGGCGGATATTGTCGTCTGGGACCTGCAATCTACAGAACTGATCCGCTACCGCATGTCATTCTCGAAATCCCTGGAAGAGGACCTGTTCACCCAACTGGTGATGGGTGATGACCGTTCAGTTCGTGCCACCATCGTCAATGGTGAGGTGGTATACGAGCGAGACAGCGGCTTTTATAAGGAGTGATTTGCCATGACTGCGATTACCGTTACCCTTGGCGGTGGCCGTGCATGGTTCTACTGGATCATCGCCACAACGTTTGTCCTGTTCCTGTTTAATTTGCAAACGGGCTATAACATTATCAACCCGGAACTGGAAAGCAGTCTGTCACTGTCCGTTGCCCAAATAGGTCTGGTGGCCAGTACCTATACGGTGGTTTTTGCCATTTGCCAGTTATTCTCAGGCCCGTTGCTGGATCGCTTCGGGATTCGCTGGATCACACCTTTCGCCATTACCGTGGTTGCTATTGGCGCTATGCTGCTGGCCAGGGCAGAGAACTTTGAAATGCTGCTGGTTGCCGAAATTGTCATGGCGCTGGGCTCTGTGTTCGGGTTTGTCGGTGCCGGTTTTGTCGGAGGAAAGTGGTTCGGCCCGGCAAAATTTGGCCTGATGTTTGGTTTTGTACAAACAGCGTCATGTATTGGTTCACTGTTTGGCGGCAATATCATTAATGAATGTCTGGCAGATTTCAGCTGGCGGGAAATCATCGAGACATTTTCCTACTTCGGTTTTTGCCTTGCCATTGTCGTTTTTATTTTCCTGCGCGACAGTCATCCCATGACCGGTGAATTCTCGGTTATGTCCGTGCTGTCAAAACTGGTTAATGCAGCCAGGGTCGGGCAGATCTGGATCATTATGCTCATGGGGGCCGCCCTGTTTGGCACCTTGCTGTGCATGGCCGTGGTATGGGCCAGCAAGATTATCCAGAGCCACGGTGTTGGCCTTTCTGATGCCAATACCGCCTCCCTGCTGGTCTGGCTCGGGGCTGGGGTTGCCGCTGCGTTTATGGATAAATTTTCCCGCATGGCAAAAAGCAGGAAGAAAGTCGTGATCATCTGCCAGGTCATCTACATACTCAGCATTCTGGCGCTGCTTTACCTGCCCATGGATTTTTACGTAGCCTGTTGCATCATTTTGATCCTGGGTTTTGTCAGCTCCGCCCAGATGCTGACCTTCACCATGGCTTCTGAAGTGGTGCCGGTTGAGCTGGAGGGAACATCGGCGGCCTTCGTCAATAGCGGGATGTTTATTGCCGGAACCATTTTGATCTCACTGCCAGGTTACCTGCTCCCGGATACCCGGGCCCATGAGTTAACACTGGGCGATTTCCAGGAGGCCATGACCCCCATATGGATTATTAATATTGTTGTGCTGGTTATTGCCATTGTGTTTATGAAAGACACCTACAAACAGGGGTAGGGGATGCCTGAACCGGCCTCGGACAACCGCACACAATCCGGAGGTGCCAGAGCATGGTGGATGTGGATTATTGCCACCAGCTTCCTGCTGTTCTTATTTAACCTGCAGACCGGGTACAACATTATCAACCGTTCGCTGGCCCGGGACCTGTCCCTCACGGTACCCCAGGTCAGTGTCGTTGCCAGCGTCTATACCGCAGTATTTGGCCTCTGTCAGATATTTTCCGGCCCTGTCCTTGATCGCTTTGGCATTCGCTATGTGATTCCCTGTGCCATTTTAACCGTCACTCTGGGGGCTTTTGTCCTGGCCCATGCCCAGAGTTTTGCCATGGTGATCGTGGCCCAGATAATCATGGCTATCGGGGCTATTTTCGGTTTTGTCGGCGCAGGCTTTGTGGGCGGAGAGTGGTTTGGCAGTATCAAGTTCGGATTTATGTTTGGCCTGGTCCAGTCTGCGGCGGCTTTCGGCGCATTCTTCGGCGGCAATTTAATCAATGAACTGCTGGAAAGTTATCATTGGCGTGACATTATCCAGGGCTTTACCTACGTCGGCTTGTTGCTTACGGCTATTGCCTTTCTGTTTCTGCGTGACAGGAATCACCCCTCTGACGTATCCCTTTCTTTCCGCACGGGTATTGTTAAAGAGCTGATAACGGTGCTTGGCATACGTCAGATCTGGTTAGCCACCCTGATAGGCTCTGTGCTCTTCGGTGGCCTGCTCTCCCTGGCAGTGGTCTGGGCCAGCAAAGTGATTCACAGTTACGGTATGGAGCCTGCCCGCGCTAACCGGGCATCGCTGGTTATCTGGCTTGGCTGTGGCTTTGGGGCCGGTGTCATGGACCTGCTCTCCCGATCCCTGAAAAGCCGTAAACTTGCGCTTCTGATTAACGCTGCCGTTTTCGCGCTGGCCCTTTTACTGCTGCTTTACTTCCCATGTAATTTTTACATTGCCAGCGTATTGTCGTTTGTTATTGGTTTTTCCAGCGCCGCCCATATGCTGGCATTTACCATGGCTGCCGAGATGGTCCCCTGCTCACTGGAGGGAACTTCCGCAGCAATCACCAATAGTGGCCTTTACCTGGTCAGCGCCTTGATGATCACCCTGCCAGGCTACCTGCTGCCCCATACCGGGCATTTGACACTGGCGGATTTTCAATGGGCCTTAATGCCAATCTGGGTCATGACCGTTGCCAGTATCGGGCTGTGTTTGTTTTTTTTGCATGATACTTTCAAAGATAACAGCCGTGATACATAGAGTGGACATTAAGTAATTGTCCCGGAATAACTTCATCATTTTATTCAGTCCGGGAAAATGCCG
>NZ_JAHHPO010000221.1 GCF_024606365.1 Endozoicomonas sp. ONNA2 | reverse complement strand
CGTCAAAGGAATGCCTTAAATTGCCTGAGCCACCATAACCAGCTTAAGGAATAATTCGTATGATTGCGGGTAATAAGGCCAATAATTCCAGTGCAAATATCAATGTCATCCGTAATAACCTTGACCTCCGCCCGGCTGATACATCTACCAATTCTGTTTTCGGGAGTTTGTATGACGTAAAGCATACCGAAATCGCCAGAATTAACCGGGCTTTAGATGGTCATGCTAAATCAGTCAAACGTCGGCTGGAAGAACTGGGGCTTACCCCGCCAGAACGGCAAAATGTCAGCCAATCCATTATCGACAGAGTGGCAGGTGTGCTTGAAGGTACTGCACCTCAAGTCGGGATAGCTGAAGTGAGTCCTTCAGCTAATGGTAGAAATGCTACGGTCAATGGTTTGGGTGCAAATGCAGTGGCATTTAACAATCCTTCAGTTGGCAGAAATCAGTCTTTGTCCAACACTAATGACCGTGATGTTTCTTCCCAACTCTCCGATGCCCTGGGGTCGGGCAATGTTCAACTTGTCAACCAGTATTGTCGGCAAATACTGGGCAGCCACTGTGATGAGCAGACAAAGCAAACACAGCTCGAAGCCATAAATCATGCCGGTATTCCCGGTCTGTACATAGCGCTCAAAAAAGGTCATATCGACTGCATCAGGGCCTTTTTCGATCAGGTACAATGCAGTAACCTGAAAGTTGAGGTGAAGCAAAAATTGCTGGCACCTCAAGCCCCTTCAAACCACACGCCAGGCTTGTTTCTGGCTATGCAAGATGGCTACGCTGACCTTGCCTGCGCCTATTGCAAATGGATACTGTCAACAAATAACGATGATCGGTGGAAACAAATACAGCTAGCGGCTATCTCTGTCGGGCATGCTTATGCTTATCGAGCGCCCGCTTTGCACGAAGCCATGGAAAAGAATCACAGTGAGTGTGTTAACATTTTTTGTCAACTGGTTTTAGCAAGTAATCTCAGCGTTGCGATCAAAGAGAATCTGATAACAGCTAAACATGATGTATGGCCACGGGAGCCGTGTCTCTACAGTGCTTTTCGTCTTGGAAAAGCTGACAGTGTGGAAGCTTTTTGCCAACAAGTTCTGGAAGCAGAACTTGACCTCAGTGTGAAGCACAGGTTGTTGGCAGCAAAGAAGAATGGTCAACCAATCATACAGCGACCCGGTACGGGAAATGAAGTATTTCAGATATACAGAAACACTATAAAACGTAGCGATTTGCCTCTCAGAACAAAAGTATCACTAACATCCCTTAGGGTAAATTGGCTAAAAAGAACTTTAAATCCTGCCCGCCTTTTTAACCGTTGGTGAGGCAATCCTGTAGATAATTTACAGTATTATGGAACTAATT
>NZ_JAHHPO010000220.1 GCF_024606365.1 Endozoicomonas sp. ONNA2 | reverse complement strand
CAGTTGGCTTTTAACCAATTGGTCGTAGGTTCGAATCCTACACGACCCACCATTTTCAAGCTGTATCGCTTCAATAGCCGCTGGCAAACGTTGTCAGCGGCATTTTTTATCAGTGAAGCTTAAGCTGCGGCCGGGTTGTTCTGCTGATCAGATCTTTCAAAATCAATGTGCCGGTTCTCAGCTTGCCAAAGAGTGTCATCTGGTGCATGCGGTACAGACTGATGTAAAACCATTTGGCCAACGTTCCCTCAATCATCATATCGCCGGTCATGGCGCCCATCAGATTGCCCACGGCACTGAAACGGCTCAGGGAGATCAGGGAGCCGTAATCCCTGTAATTGAATGCCAGCGCTGTGGAACCATTGGCTTGTGCTATCAGGCTTTTGGCCAGCAGGGAAGCCTGTTGATGGGCCGCCTGGGCACGGGGAGGAATGGTAATGCGTTCATTTTTGCGATCGGTCAGGGTGCAGCTGGCACAGTCGCCCATTGAATAGATTCGATCGTCAAGGGTCGTTTGCAGGGTTGGGCGAACCACCAGCTGATTGATCCTGTTGGTTTTCAGGCCATCTATACCCGATAAAAACTCAGGTGCCTTGATTCCCGCTGCCCAGATTCTCAAGTCGGATTCAATAAACTCGCCATCACGGGTGGTGACGCCGTCAGCCTTGATTTCACTCACCAGCTGCCGGGTTATCACTCGAATCCCCATGTTGTCTAACTGCTTGTGAACACTGCTGCTGATGCGCACCGGCAGTGCTGGCAGGATTCTTTCACCGCCCTCGATGATGGTCACTTCTACATCCTCTGGCTTGATGGCATCCAGGCCGTAGTGGGCCAGTTCAATGGCGGCAAAATGGAGTTCTGCGGCCAGCTCCACCCCGGTTGCACCGGCGCCGATAATGGCAATTCGAAGCCTGGTGGTCTCGTTGTTGCAGGCTTGCGCGTGCAGATAGTGGTTAATCAGCGTGGTGTGGATTCGCTCTGCCTGTTGACGGTTATCCAAAAACAGGCAGTGCTCCTTGGCGCCGGGCGTATTGAAGTCGTTGGCGGTACTGCCTACCGAAATAACCAGCTGATCGTAGGTCAGAGTGCGGGCAGGCACCACCTCATGGCCGCTGGCGTCAATCACAGGGCTGAGTCCGATGGACTTTTCGGCGCGATTCAGGCTTGCCATCTGGCCGGGAATAAATTTGAAGTGGTTCCATTTGGCCTGTGCCAGATAACTTAATTCATCCTCAAAGGCATTCAGGGAACCCGCGGCCACTTCGTGCAGGAGCGGTTTCCAGAAATGGGTATTTTGTGCATCCACCAGGGTGATTTCAGCACGCTGTGTTTTGCCAAGTTTCCTGCCCAGACATGTGGCCAGTTCAAGGCCCCCGGCACCACCACCAACGATCACGATTTTATGGAGTTCGTTCTTCACATTTATTCCAGTTTTTTTAGTAATTATTTAGTTTGGCTGATCAGGTGTTGTTATTGTTTCACAGGAAAGACGAAATTTCTGTTCATGGCTTTTTTTGCCAGTTGCAGGTCATTCAAGAAGGTAAAACCAGGTAGCCGATGACCCGGCTTAAAACTCCAAGCACAACGATCACAACGGTTAGCCAAACCATCAGGCGCAGGGGCCTGAATGGCGAACGCTCGACTTCATTCACTCCTTCCTCCAAATACTGATCGACCCGCTGCTGATCTTCGGGATAAAGCCGCCTGGATTGATGGTCACAATTGGCAATGTGTTGGTTATCGGCGACTGAAGTATTGTGGCTCATGGTAATAACTCCCTTTGTTCAGTCAAAACATATGTTCAGCCAAAACATAGTACATTCTGAGATCGGCGGAAAGCGATAGCAGGGTTTTTAACCGATTTATCAAACTTTCCGGCCGGGCTTGCAAAACCAGTGAACACCCATTTGATTCAGTTAACAAGGTTTCTAAAGCGCCTGCTCTTTTTCAAAAGCGTATAGTTCTACGCCCCTGCATTTAGCCGCTCAAGAAGGCTGCACCGAGACCGTCAAGGTGCTGCTGCATCCTGGTCAATGAAAAGAACAACAATGGCTATACAGCTCTCAACTTGGCTATCCAGCATGATTACGCCGTGTGCAAGAACCTCCTTGAAGACTATTGAGCCCAAACATCGGCCTGTGTTCTACAGTGAGCAATAAAATTGCCCGAAGAACCGGTGCCGGGCCTTGAGATTGTTTCAACTTGACTCGAAA
>NZ_JAHHPO010000219.1 GCF_024606365.1 Endozoicomonas sp. ONNA2 | reverse complement strand
GTGGTTCCAATTCAAGACCCGCAACACGTAGAAACCAACCCGCCTGCACTCGTTCGCAGAAGCTAAAGAAAGAACTTACAGTAGTACTATCAAGAAGAATTCCCTAATGTCTACCTTTGCACCGACAGCCTGCATAATAGCAACCTCTTGAAATACGCAATTAAACCAAGTGCATCACAAACAATAATTGTAACTGTTCAGCACCTATATCTTGTGATAACCGATCGAGCAAAATACTACATATTGATTAATAGAATATTTGTACCCGATTATTTGCAGGCATGTCAGTGGGAAATTAAGAGTACTAAAATCTTGCTAATCAACATGTAGTGGTTTTGTCCCATCGGTTATTACCAGATATGGTTTTCGGGGGTGCTGAATAGTTACAAACAGAATCCTTTAACAAGACGAATGTCGTTTAGATTGTCGAGCCAGTTTGGAACAATCTCAAGGCCTGGCACCGGTTCTTCGGGCAATTTTGTTGCTCACTGTAGAACACAGGCCGATGTTTTGGCTCCATAGTCTTCAAGGAGTTTTTTGCATGCTGCGTGATGATACTTTATGGCAAGGTCAAGAGCCGTATCGCCATCGTTGTCCTTTTTATTGACCAGGATGCGGCCATCGGTCAGTAGCTCCTTGACGATCTCTTTGTGGCCATTACATACCGCTGAGTGGAGAGCCGTACGGCCATGTTTTTCCATCTTTTGATTGACCTGGATGCGGTGATCGGCCAGCAGCTTTCTCAGGCAATCGGTTCGCCCCCAACAAGCGGCTTCATACAGTGCCGTTGAGCCGTCGTTAGCAACGGCATTGATATCCGCTCCTGCGTCGATCAACCATTGCAGGCGATCAAATTTGCCCCAAATGGCAGCTATTATCAAAGGCGTGCTGCCGTCGTTATCAGTGACATTAATATTTACTCCTCTGATATCAACAAGCTCCCTCAGACACTCATCATCGTTTCCTTGTTGGTTGGTATAGTGTTTGGGCGTCCTGCCGTTGATTAAGGTTTCATTGATATCTCTGCCCATGTCAGCCCATAGTTGACGCACCTCATTAATGTTGATTTTGGTGGCTATATGCAGGGCTGTTTCGCCGTTTTTATTGGTGGCATTCAAATTCGCCCCATGTTTAATCAGCGGTCTCAGGCATCCGACGTGGCCGTTATAAACGGCCAGATGCAGGGCTGTTTCGCCGCTATTGTTGCGGGCATTGATCTTCTCTGTGCTGATTTCAAGCAATCTTGTCAGGCACCCGCCATGCCCGTTGGCCGCGGTGATATGCAGCGGCGTTTGACCTTTCTCATCGGTTTCATTGATGCCTCTCGGGACAAACCAGAGATTGAAAAATTCCAAAGAACCTTCTCTGGCAGCAGTGTGTATTACGGTAATAATATTTGCACCGTGTTTCGCCAGAACGAGCCAGCCCTCGAAGTTTTTCGACAGAGCAACGATGTACAAGGCACGATTCAGGGCGTTCGCTCCCGCCTTGATCAGGGGCGTAAGGCACTGGTTTTGCCACCGCTCGGCAGCAGCACACAGGGCATCATCAAGGTTGTTTGCTCCGGCTCTGATCAGCATTTCAAGGCACTGCGTTTGCCCACGCTCGGCGGCTTCGCGCAGGGCGTTATTAAGGGCAAGTTGGCCAGGTTTGGTGCTGATCAGGTATTCAAGGAGTGGAGCATCGCTCTTGCGGATAGCTGTGTGCAGTACGTTATTGATATCTGCCCCTGCCCTGATCAGCATATTGAAGTCCTCGGTGCGGCGCTTTTGGGCAGCGATGTACAGGGGAGTCTCACCATCGTGCCCGGCGGCATTGACATCGGCACCGCAGTCGATCAGAGCCCGGGAGCAATGAGAGTGGCCGTAATTGATGGCGATAGCAAGCGGGTGTTCAGGTTGACCAGTGAGCACTGAACGGAAAGACTTATTGGCCAAAGTCTCGTCCTGGCTCAGCAGCATTCTCAGTGTATCCAGATCCCCGGTATGGCAGGCGTTTGACATCATGGATTGACAATAATCTGAATCGTCATCAAGGACGTTGCTCCGGTCCAGACGAATCAATGGCAGTGCCGGTTGTCTGCATATACATTTGCGTTGGTCAAGGCTGCTTTCCGACCGCTGTCTGTCAAGCCATTCGGTGATGCATTCGAGGTGGAAAACGTGGGGTACCGGGTTGCAAGAGGTTTTGACCAGTGAACGCCCACCATGTTGACCTCTGATATTCCCGTCGTCACCTAAACAGATAGAACATTTAAAGGAGAAACCTGTCGTGTTGTCCCGGACACCATCCATCGCTTTAGCCTGCTATTTGACTCAAGGTTGTGTGTGAGACAAAAATCAGTAGAGAAAGTTCCACAAAAACAGAATCATTTAACAAGACGGTTGTCGTTAAAATTTCGAGTCAAGTTGAAACAATCTCAAGGCCCGGCACCGGTTCTTCGGGCAATTT
>NZ_JAHHPO010000218.1 GCF_024606365.1 Endozoicomonas sp. ONNA2 | reverse complement strand
CTTTCTGAGATAGGTCAAGACCATGTTTACACCACTACCTCCTCAGCAATGGGCTAAAAATCAGTGGAAATCAGGGTCAGGTCTTTCATTGTGCATAATAATTGCCGTTTACAGTGATGAGAAAAGAGATTTGCACAATCAAAGACCTGACCCCAGCTTTGTGACCCCAGCTTTGTTCAATCTGGTGAGCCAGTACATTACGTGACCAACCGTGCTCGATAGCCTTGGCTGAATAAAGCAAACGTTGCGTACGATCCTTTACCTTGTGCAAGAGTAGTAAATTATGCCCCAGGGAATTTGTCCAACAGCCTGTTGGACATTTGACTCTGTGGTGAAATCGGGCCAGGTCTCGGCAAATGCACGCATGTACATCAGGTTGGCACGGGAAAAACCTTTCATTTCAGGAAAGGCTGCTCTCAAATCCCTGGCCAGCCGATCAACAATCTTTGCACCCCTTCCTTTTTGCTGTTGGCGTTCAAGGATCTTTGGGTGTCCTTTTCTTCCCTCCTTGGGTGTCCTTTTCTTCCTTTCCTTATTCTTCCTCTTTTCTTCCTTGTCAGGGTAATGAATGATTACTCATCATTCGGCTCTTCAATCTGCATATTTCTCAGTACGCGCATGGTCACAACATCCGAATCAACCTGACGATGGGTGTAATAACGCCAGGCGAATAAAGCACCGAGACCCAGAGCAGCCGCCACTCCTGCAGAAATACCGACAATGGCCCCAGTGCTTAGGGTTGTTCCTGCCTGGACTCCTGTTGTCAGGGCGGTTAATGCTGTTGAAGCTCTGGAATAATTGACCAGTCCGGTATTCAGCGTCGATGGAGCACTTGAACTTGGCAGGGAGGGTGCAAACAGCAGATCCGTTGTTGTACAGTTCCCGTAACCTTTTGAAGGCTGATTCATTACCCGACAATCATTGGCCACAAATCGTTGATCGGCAATATCACACAACTGATCTAAAGAGGACTGGGAGACATTGCCGACATTTTGCAACCTGCCGTTTACAGTGACGTTCACTGCCTGAACACTGTTTGTCATTTTAATAACAGAGGGATTACCGGGAGGATAGAGGAATAAATCAATCTGTCCAGCAGCAATATCTGCTACTGCACTTTTACCGCTGGCAGTAATGGCGCCTCTCACCGCAATAATGCCCTCTGTTTTTCCCCCATTAAAATAACCGGTCCCAATGGCAGCATCAGCGTAATCTCCGGAGGTTTTGACGAAACAGTCAATGGCTCTGGTATCAACAACCTCACATCGAGTTTCACCCACACCAATGGCGGCATCCGCGCCTTCTTCCAGGGTCGTTACATTACATGCTATTGCTGTTGTTCCTGCTAACAGTCCAACAGATTTACACTTACCAGCACCGATACCAGCATCTGAATACATTCCTTCAGTTTTTACTGAACTGTTCACCGCGGTCAAATTTTCCAGTTTGCCACCGTCATATATTATTCCCCCACCAATGCCGGCGAAACTATCAGTCGCATCGGTTTCAACCTGACTGTCCAGAACGGTAAGATGGTTAATTCGGCCCTCAACGATTCCGGCACCAATGCCGACGCGGGAGTGGTCACGATCTGTTTTGACCCGACTATTTTTAACAGTCACATGTTGTATATCTCCTTCAGCCCTACCACTGACAATGCCAACAGCTCCAAATTTACCAGTACTGGTTACTGAGCAATTATTGACCCAAACTTGCTCAATATAGCTATTCTCCTGCTGGTGGCCTGTTATCACACCTGCATGAGTCATCGATGCTGCGCCACGCACGCCATCCTTGTTAGTCAAAACACTGGAATGTTCTATCAGCAGGTTTTCCAGACGGCTTCCTTCGCCCATTTTACAGGCGACTACGGCACTGTATTTATCATTACTCTCAACATGGGCCTGCACCATACTCAGATCACGGACAACACCATGCTCTGCAACCTTGCCAAATAAACAATGTCTCTGACCAGTGATCTTATGGCATCCGCCATCGTAATCCCCATAAAACGGCTGATCTTCACTGCCAATGGTTACATCACTTTTGATATGCTGAGTCTGGACATAATGACCCGTTAACGGGTAACTGCCATTGTGGCCAATTTGTTCCAATGTTTCCCGGTTTGGTACCGGAATCAGGCGATCCGTTGCAGGTATAGCAGCAGAAACGGGTATCTGCCCCATAGTGACCATGGCAGCAGCCGTGAGCACTTCCCGGGTCATACTACTCTGGGCGATCGGTCGGCGCTTCTCACCGGTACATTTTTGCCCGGAAAGCTCTCCCTTTACAGCATCTTTTTCTTGCATGTAGTCAATGGCTTTACCGGCAAAACTACCAGCGGAACATAATTTAGAAGCCACATCAGCCAACACTTTAACTTGCGGAACCCAGGCTCCCGCCAGTTGAGCGACTAATCCAGCACCCTGGCAGATATCATTCAGCATTGATTGGTTGTGTAGTGCAACTGGCTTTGAATCATACGACATTAATCCATTATTATTGGCCGAAGGCTGCTGGTAATCAGGAGAGAGCGACTGAAAAAAAGGAATGACGGCAGAGCGTACAATGACACTCAAACCATTTAACTGCCCGGTATTACCCGTCCCGGAGTTCTCCTGCGCGGGAGATGTACTGAAAAGGTTGCCCGGGTATGTTACTCCAGCATAATTCTTTTCGGTTGGTGTTTGCATATTCTTTCTCCAGATTCATGAGGAAAATCATAATCCTTGTGATTGCTCTTAATAACAAAAGACTAATGCACGACTTTAGAAGGCATCACGAGTATAAGAAAACAATTAAAACAACAGTCACACGACGATATTTTTTTATTCATATCAACGCATCCCATTTGCCGATTAGCATAGAGTAGGAGGGATAAATCGCCAATTTGAAGCAAACCAGAATTCAGCGAAGCAGTGTCGATGACCTACAGCCCATTTGAGTTGCTGCTCAACAAGGCGCGAAAGTTGCGCTATTACACCATTCTTCTGACCCTTTACAGCATGGGCTTAAGGCTGGCTGAAGGTCTGAACCTGACCATCTCCGACATCGATGCACGGCGAATGAAAGTTCATTTACGCAACTCAAAGGGGGAAAGGATCGCTACGTTGACCTTCCCCTTTCCTGAGGGCTTTGCGCCGCTACCGGGCTACCCATAGGAACCCAACGTTTCTTTTCCCTGAAGGGCAGACGGCCAATCAGCAGCACCTGGCAACCCAGCCTATGAGCCGCTCCTGCACCCAGAAAGCCATGAAGCATCTTGTGGAAGAGTGCCGGATTCATAAAAAAGTCAGCCCCCACAGTTTACGACACAGCTTTGCTACCCATCTTATGGAGCAGGGAGTGAGCCTCAGGGCCATTCAGGAACCTCTCGGGCACATGTGTCCAAAAACCACGGCCATCTACCCGGTTAACCGAAACCACTCAACTGAACACCCGCAATCATCTGATTGATGACCTTGACCGGAGACGATCAATGAATCTCTCCGATATAGCCGATCAATATGCCGATCCTTTCCTGGAAAAATACAGTCAACGTCTTCTACCCAGCCAACTCAAGGCGCTCAACACCATACGTGGTTGTCGAACCCCTGCTTCCGGCATGACGCTGCTTGAATGCAACGGCTGCCAATTCCGGGAGCAAAAACGGACATCGTCCTGTAACCGCTGCCAGAACACCGATACCGGCGAATGGCTGCAGCGGCAAAGACAGAAACTGTTGCCCGTTGAATACTTTAAGTAGCTGGCCATATGGAATCGTATATTTCTGGCTACTTGGGCTGGTACTAT
>NZ_JAHHPO010000217.1 GCF_024606365.1 Endozoicomonas sp. ONNA2 | reverse complement strand
TGCCAGAGCACCTATTACAGTGCCATGGAAAAAGTGGGCATCCACAAGCGCGATATTATGGTAGATCGCATTGAAGACACCCAAACTGCACAGGAGCAGGCACAGGTGCAATTCCAAAGCGCACTGGAGCAATTCCAGAGTGTTATCAACTTTGAGGGTGGCGACCTGGAAGCCGCCTACAATGACCTGAACTCAGAATATAAGGACAGCCTCGCCGCTGCAGAGAGAGTAAGAGAGCGCATTGCCAGCGTCCAGGGTGTCTCTGAGGCGCTGTTTGACGAATGGGAAGACGAACTCAATCTCTACAAAAGCCATAGCCTGCGTAGGGCCAGTGCCCAGAAGCTGAAAGACACCCGACGTCAGTATCAGCGTATGATGGTCAGTCTGGAAAATTCTGAACAACGAATGCAGCCGGTACTGGATGCCTTTCGCGATCAGGTACTTTATCTGAAGCATAACCTGAATGCCCGGGCCATCAGTGCATTGAAAGGGGAGTTCAGCACCATTAAGGCGGATATTGATCGCCTGATCAGTGATATGCAGGTTTCTATTGACCAGTCACGGCAGTTTATTCAAGCGCTCAAGCAGACCTGATATTCAACGACGTGGTACCCGTAGAAAACAGGGTATTTCTTGCGGAACACCCTATTTTTAACTGGCAATCACAGGAGGCTGTCCGAGAATAGACTGCCCTACACGGCAACCGCTCCTGCGTTGCTCTGGCTCCTGCATCCATGCAGTCGTGCGGTGGCAGCATTTTCAGCCATCCTCGCTACGGGGACGCCCAGTCGGGCGCTATTCCCGGACAGCCTCCTGACATTCTGATCAGAGCTTAGTTTTTCTCTTTATCAACCAGCTTGTTAGCGGTGATCCAGGGCATCATTTCCCGTAGCTGAGCACCAACCTTCTCAATCGGGTGAGCTGCGTTGTTGCGACGATAGGCGGTCATGGATGGATAATTCAGAGCACCTTCAGAAATAAACTTCTTGGCATACTCGCCATTCTGAATATCTTTCAGCGCTTCACGCATCGCCTTGCGGGACTCGTCGTTGATAACCCGCGGACCAGTCACATACTCACCATACTCCGCATTGTTGGAGATGGAGTAGTTCATATTGGCAATACCACCTTCGTACATCAGGTCAACAATCAGCTTGAGTTCATGGAGACACTCAAAGTAAGCCATTTCCGGTGCATAACCGGCTTCCGTCAGGGTTTCAAAACCGGCCTTGACCAGCTCAACAGCACCACCGCAAAGCACGGCCTGCTCCCCAAAAAGGTCCGTTTCAGTTTCATCTTTGAACGTAGTTTCGATGATACCGGTACGACCACCACCCACACCGGAAGCGTAAGAAAGAGCAACGTCTTTGGCCTGGCCGGAAGCATCCTGAAAAATAGCAATCGGGTCTGGG